>JBAZPO010000008.1 GCA_041648175.1 Desulfobaccales bacterium
TAATACCAAGTTGCGTCCATAGAAGTAAAAATAGCTTCGGTTTTGTAGGATCGTACCTGCATGTTCGGCCACCATGAGGGCGGACACATAGGTCCGCCCCTACAAAAACAAAATTACCTGTATGAGCGCAACTTGGTATAAGAGGAGCCTTCGCGGCGCTTGGGCGGAAAGTGGCGTTCCCAAGTACAACTTGGGAATGAGGTTAAAAATTCGCTGCGCACTTCCGGCTCCGAGAAGATTACTTCCCCCTCACCCTAACCCTCTCCCCCATTGGGGAGAGGGGAAAAAGTGGAACCGATTTAATGCTTTATGGTTACTAAAACGGTCACATCTCCTACCCCCTCTCCACCCGCTTCGGGGGGAGAGGGCTGGGGTGATACCAAGTTGCGCTCATAGAAGTAAAAATAGCTTCGGTTTTGTAGAGGCACACTTGCATGCGCGACCACTCTGAGGGCGGACACATAGGTCCGCCCCTACAAAAACTATAATTACCTATATGACCGCAACTTGGTATGAGGGGGGCAGAACAACCTCATGCAATTTTCTAACCGGACACTGCTGCCTAATCTAAGTCCCCCTTTTCCAAAGGGGGACTTAGATTAGCACAGGCGAGACGCCTGTGCCACCGAGGAATTTATAAACGCCCAGATTAAGATATCGACCTCAACGAGACTTTTGCAAGAGGCTCAAGGTTTTTCTTATTAGCCCTGACGCTCTCCCACAAGGGGCGAGGGAAATAAGAAGAAAGACCTTTTGGCAATCGCGATAAGATGAGGCAGCCCTTTGCCAAGATCAATCTTTAGCTGGTTCCTCCGACTCGCTTAAGTCCAAGGCACCGGATTTTTTTAGGGCCGCGAGGCCGCCTTGGACGTTGACGGCGTTACAGAGGCCCGCGGTTTCGAGCTGGCGCAGGGCTTCATAAGAGCGCACGCCGGAGTTGCAGACCACCAGGAGGCGTTTATCCGGCGGGATTTCGCTGAAGCGGTCTTTCAGGGTCTCCTGGGGGATATTGAGCCAGCGGTCGCCAAAGAGGTCGACGTAGGGCGCAGCGTTGGCGGCGCCGCGCACGTCCAGACAGAGGGTGTCAGCGTCCTTGTCGGTAAGGAAACACTGCTCAAACTCGGCTACTTCGATGGTACGGTTGTAGCCGTCCAGGATATTTTCCAGGGTGTTGGCCACGGCGTTGACGATATCCAGGGCCGCGGCGAAAGGCGGGGCGTAAGCCACCTCCAGGTTGGAGAGGTCTTGTAAGTCGGCCTTGAAGGGCAGGAGTGCTGCTATGCTATTGATGCGGCCCACCAGGGCGTCACCGTTGTGGCTGATACCCTGGGCCCCTAAGAGCTGCCGGGTTTTGCGGTCCGCCACGAGGGCGAGATACATGAGGTCCTGGGTGGGGTAGAAATGAGCCCGGTCGGCCTGGATGACCAGGGCCTCGACGGCATCAAAGCCTTCCCGAAGGGCCGTAGTAAGGTTCAAGCCGGCCCCGGCCACGGCCAGATCAAAGGTCTTGAGGGTGAAGGAGCCGACGATGCCATTGAAGGTGGCGCGGCCGCCAGCCAGGTTGGTGCCGATGACGCGGCCCTGGCGGTTGGCCAGAGACCCGGAAGGGAAATAGACGGATTTGCCGGTGATGAGGTGGTGGTTGTCGATGCAGTCACCGCCGGCATAAATGTGGGGGTCTGAGGTCTGAAGGCGGCGGTTGACTTTGATGCCGCCATCGGGTCCAACCAAGAGGCCGGCTTGGCCGGCCAGCTCGGAGTTGGGCACCGCGCCCACCGCGGAGATGACCAGGTCGGCAGGGAGGACGGCATTATCGGTGACCACTTCCAGGGCAGCGCCGCCGCCGGAGTGAGGCCGGATTTCCTTAATGGACTCCTTAAGGTGAAGTGCGACACCCTTGCCCTGGAGATGTTTTTGGACCATGCGGGCCATTCCGGCTTCCAGGACGCCGGGGAGGACCTGGGGAGTGATCTCCACCAGGGTGGTCTCCAAACCCCAAAGGTCGGTCAAGGCTTCGGCCATCTCAATCCCGATGGCGCCGGCCCCGATGATTACGGCGGAGCCCACCTGGCCCTTGGAGATTTGGTCCCGGACGGCCATGGCCGCGGTAAGATTGGAGACATTCATGACCCCCGGAAGATCGGCCCCGGGGACAGGAAGGGGGCGAGGGCGACTGCCGGTGGCCAGGACCAGCTCGTCATAGGGGAGGTCTTCCTCCTGGCCGGATTCCAGGTCGCGGACGCGCACCAGTTTGGCCGCCCGGTCGATGGCCAGGGCCCGGGTTCGGGTGCGGACCTGGACGTCTTTGGCGCCCTCAAAAAATTCCGGCGTCCGCAGCATATGGAAGCTGGTGCTCATCAGCTCCTTGATATCGCTTAAGTCACCGGAGATATAGTAAGGAATGCCGCAGCCGCCGTAGGAGATGTACTCGCCTTGATCAATCATGGTGACGGTGAAATCGGGGCGCAGGCGTTTGACGCGGCAAGCGACCTTGGGCCCCAAGGCCACGGCCCCGATGATGACTATGCGTTTGTGCTCCATATGAGTTCCTCTCTGGCTAAACCAGGCTGCGCTGCCACCCATTGGGCTGCTGATAGAGCGCTTCCATAGGTTTATGCCGAATGCTGGCTTTTATTGCGTTTGCCATAAATTTATGCCGCTGGCAGAGAAATCCCCCCTAACCCCCCTTTGGCAAAGGGGGGGATAAGAGGAGCCCAAGCTGAGCTTGGGCTGAAAGTGACGTTCCCAAGTACAACTTGGGAACGAGGTTAAATCCAAATCCCCCTAAACTAAATCCCCCTTTTTCAAAGGGGGACTTCGATTCGCACAGGCGAGACGCCTGTGCCACCGGGGAATTTATCAACGCCCAGATAAGATTTCGACTGCAACGCGACTTTTGCAAGAGGCTCAAAAGTTTTTTCTTATTAACCCCTCACCCTACCATTGGGGAGAGGGGAAAAAGTGGAACCGATAAAATTATTTTTCCGGAGGATCGGACTTGCCCGGGTTTTTATGGCGGCCGTTGCAGGTGAGGGTGTCTCGCCGCCAGAGGAGCTGCATCCTGGTGTCCTCCCGGCGATGCTCACAGAGGTCGTGGCCGCAGATGGGGCACTCCGGTTCCATGCAAGGATCGGCATGGATGAGGATATCAGCCTGGCCCCGGAAGTAATCATCGAGAATATTTTCCAGCTTTTTTACCTCATCGTGACTGACTTCCAGGGAAAGGTCCCGGGGCAGGATAAGGTGGAAGTCCATAAAGACGTGAGTACCGGACCGGCGGGCGCGCAGTTGATGGATATCGATCCACATGGGGCGGCGGTGCTCGGCGATCACCCGGCAGATCTCTTCTAAGAGTTCAGGGTCGGAGGTGTCCATAAGGGCGGCTCCGGCCTGGTGAACCAACCGGGCTCCGGTCACCAGGATATTCAGCCCCACCAGGATGGCCACGGCGCCATCCAGCCAATTCCAACCGGTAAAATAAACGCCGACCAGGCCCAGGACGACCCCAGCGGTGGTGTAGACATCGGTGAGGATGTGCTTGCCATCGGCGACCAGGACGATGGATTTGGTGCGCCGGCCGACAACGAGCAGGATGGCGCCCAGGATAAGGTTAACCAGGGCTGCACCTACAATGAGGATCAGACCCTCTTCCAGTTTGGGAATGGCCTGGGGGTGGAAAAGACGGGGCCATGCCGCATAGAAGATGCCGAGGGCTGCAAAAACGATGAGGGCTCCTTCAAAGCCGGCGGAAAAATGCTCGACTTTGCCGTGGCCGTACGGGTGAGCGGGATCGGGCCTCTTGGCGGCCACGAGGATACTGACCAGGGCGAAGCCGGCGGCCACCACGTTGATAATGGACTCCAGGGCGTCGGAGAGGATGGCGGCGGAATTGGTGAAATAGAAGGCTGTGAACTTGATGGCCATCAGACCCGCGCCGATGAGCAGAGAGGCGGAGATGGCCAGGAGGTGATTTCTGAGGTTGACGTTTGTCTGGGAGTTCACGGACGCATTATAAGGGAAATTAAACTTTTATAGCGTTTGCCATAAATTTATGCCGTTGGCTGATTTTTAAATCCCCCTAAATCCCCCTTTTTCAAAGGGGGACTTTATAAGTAATTCCTTATAGTTCCCCAATTTACCAAAGGGGGCTTAGGGGAGATTTGGGGTGTTAAAGTATCTCCTATTTACGGAAAAAACTTTTGGCAAACGCTATATGTACTTCAATACCTACCATATAATCAGGCAATGGAAAAGCCTCCAGGAGCGTCAGGTTTGACGGAAAAGGAAATTTTCGCAGCCAGACCGTTAAGAGCGTTGGTTACTTATGAAAATGTATGAAGATGTTCTCCCGTTCAAAAACTCCCTTGAGTATTATTTCTTCCTGATCCGATGAAAAGAAGGGGTGCAGGTCGAACTCTTCTTCGGGGAACCAATCGGTTTCCAGGGTGAGGCCGGAGTCCCTTTGCCGGATGATCAGATGGCCTTCATCGGCCTCTTCCAGGGGCCAGGCGAGATAAAGGCTGAAGGTCAAGGAATCGGGGGTACGCTGGATGGTGGCTTTCTTGGCCTCCCAGATTTCGTACTTGGGATCGCCGAAACCGGACAACCAGTAGAGGGTGATATAGTTCAGGCCGTCGAACATAGAGGCTCCGGGATAGGTCTCGGGGAATTTGTGAAATTATGCGCAAGATAGTTATTAAATATAGTTCAGGGGAAATTTGTTGTCAAAGACTTTGTGGGGCTGAGTGGAGGAGCGAAGGGTAGCACTACAGATAAGAATTGTTTGGTTCTATTGGGGTGGAGGAGCCGATTTCGGATAAACGGGAAGCGCCGGGATGGAACCCGGCGCCTTGGGAAAAATCCGATGAGGGATGACTTACTGCCGACGCCGCCTCCAGGCCAATAGACCGGTCAGCCCGGAACCCAGGAGCAGCATGGTTGATGGCAAAGGAATAGCTGCATACCGAAGGTCGTCGACTGCGAAGGCATCACTGGCAGCGGAACTTGGCCCAATCTGGATGGAGGCGATATCAGCGGTGAGGCGCTCAAAGCCCACAAAAATCCCCGGGAGGGGGAAGGTGCCGGGAGGAGGGAAGAAGCCGCCGGAATACCCAGGCGGCAGGGTCTCCGAAGCCAGGACGGTGAGACTTTCCAAGACACTGTGACCGGCATCATAGGCTGTGACCGTATAATCCCCCAAGGGGGCGGTGTCAGACAGAAAAATCTGGACGGCAGATTGTAAAGTGGCAAAAGCGGCAGTAATGCCTGCTATGGTCGGGGATGAATAGCCGCCTTCCGTGCTGCCGGTCAGAACGTGATCCCCCGAACTGGCGCCGTACCCAAAGAGCCAGGGAAACACATCGATTTGGGGGCGGCCAGCCAAAGGCGCCTGGCCAAAGGTTACCCCCGGATATTGGGTGTCGATCAGGGTTCCTTCGGAAAAGCCCTCAAAGTCGATGAGGGAGCCTCCGGTAAGAACCGGGGTATAGGATTTAATGGGGGTCGCCATGGCGGTACCCACGGCAAAAATGACGATCAAAGCCAAGGCAAGCATACTGATTTTGAGATGTCGCATACAACCTCCTTGGGGTCTACGATTCTTCGCCAATTGAGGCAGGCCTGGCGATAGTTTTCCGCCAGATCCAAACAGGCCGACAAAGTTTAAGTTTCCTCTCTGGACTGCGGGTGTTCCCTCCTTTACAAGAAAATCAGGATGCCTCCAACAGGCACCTTGGTATCTCAATCCTTAATACCCATGGCTTTCCATTGCTGCCCCATAATATAATTAATTTAAATAATAATCAATTATATTTATATAAATTAGTAAACTATTAAGCTAATTTTAATTTAAAATAATGCAATTTATACTCATTGTTAAAAAAAACCCTGACCTCCCGCAAGGCCCGCAAGGGGAGAGGGGAATAGAAGGAAAGAACTTTTGGCAAACGCTATGAGTTAAGCGGGGCTTTGCTTATGAAGCAGGGTACTTAAAGACCATGACCAGAATCACCGCGGCCAGGATGAGACGGTAAATGGCGAAGGGGATAAAGGTGTGGTGTTGGAGGAAGCGCAGCAGGTACTTGATGGTAAGGTAGCTGGAGATCACCGCGGCTAAAAAGCCCAGGGTGGCAGGCAAAAGGGGAAGGGTCCCGGCGGGTTCGTTAATCCACTTGGGGAGGTGGTGAAGGCCGGCGCCGGCAATAATCGGGGTGGACATCAAAAAGGAGAAGCGGGCGGCGGAGCGGCGGTTGAAGCCCAAAAAGAGGCCCGTGGTCATAGTGATGCCGCTGCGGGAGACCCCGGGCATGATGGCGAAGGCCTGGGAGATGCCGATCAGAATAGAGTCCTTTAAGGTCATCCCGTCCAGGCGGCGGATATGCCGGGCCATGATCTCGCCCAGAATGAGGAGCAATCCCACGGCGCCCAGAAGGATGGCGATGCGGGTCGGCTCCCGGAAGATGGTCTCGGCCTGCTTTTCCAGGAACAACCCGGCCAGGGCCCCGGGAATGGTGGACACAATGAGGAAGAACAGCATCTTGCGTTCCGGGCGGTTATAGCGGGAGGGCGAGATGAAGGCGTGGAACATATCCAGCCAGTCCCGGTAGAAATAGGCCACCAGAGCGAACAGCGTGCCTACGTGCAGGAGAATGTCGAACCCCAGGCCGCCGGCCTCAACGTGCAGGTAACGCTCCAAGAGGGCCAGGTGGGCTGAACTGGAGATGGGTAAGAATTCGGTAATACCCTGAACCACGCCGAGCAGGAGAGCTATGAGGGGGTGCATAGTTGCGGAATGTATCACGGGAAAGGAGCGCAGGCAATCTGAAAAAGTTGGAGCCAAAAATATTTTATCAATTCATTCCGATAAACGCACTAGTTCCGCAAGTGGTCGGCAATAAAATAAAACAATCATTATTTATCGTTTAACGATAATTTTATCTTGACGAAGCGCTGCAATTGGATAAAATTGCGGTAGTTTGAAAATCGTTTAGTTGCTTTCCCACTTTTCTCATGGCAGAGGCAACAGGGAGAAGCCAGGTGCAAAGGAAAGCAAGATTCAGGCATTGAGCCTCATCGAACCCAGCGCGGAGGAGGAGTTGAGCCATGGAGAATACCCAACGCATCATAAGCGTGAGCCGCAAGTTAAGGATTACCTGTAAATGGTTGATTATCTGCCTGCCGATAATATATGGGGTCTTTTGGACTTTCTTCAATCAGCTCTATGGCATGGGGCCATTGGTTCCTTTGCCGGTGCGCGTGGATCATGATCTTCCCCGCCTGACGCGGTTTCTGGCCTTCCTGGCCGATATGATTCCCATGGTGGCTATCATTTACGGTTTGCAAAAACTTGAAGGACTATTCCGGCTCTATGAAAAAGGCTTGATATTCACCGAGCGGCATGTGAGATGTTTTCGCAGTCTGGGCCGGACGCTGATCGTTTGGGTGGGGTGCGATGTGGTGAGAAATTCATTGTTGAGCATGGTCCTGACATTGGACAAAACACCAGGGACGAGGGTAATCACAGTGGGGTTCGGTTCAGCAGACTTCGCCGCGGTATTCGTGGGCATCGTGGTGCTGATCATCTCCTGGGTGATGGATGAAGGTCGAAAGATTCAGGAAGACCAGGCGCTTATCATCTAGGAATTGCTATGACTATCATAATTAATTTGGACGTCATTCTTGCCAAACGGAAGGTCAAATCAAAAGAACTGGCTGAGTATGTCGGCATCACCGAGCAAAATCTATCGCTGATCAAAACCGGAAAAGTGAAAGGAATTCGGTTATCGACCTTGAATTCCATCTGCGCATACTTAGGTTGTCAGCCTGGAGATATCCTGGAATACCGAGAGACTGACTCCTGACCACATGCTCAGGACAAAGTCGCCAGGAATCAGGAAGACTTGGCTACGGTCACGGTCACGATGGTGGGCTTAGAGCGCACCAGGCTGAGGCCGCCGGGCAAGTCCACGGAGACATTGACGCGGTGGCGGCCGGGGCTCAGGTTTTGCGTGTCCACCCGGGCCTTGAGGTCTTCTGCCTTGAGACTCTGCACCTGGGGCCAAGGGCCTTTGATGGTGAGGGTCACCTGAGTGGGAGATATCCGGGTTAACGGGGGCTCAGAAAACACGGGAACCCCGGAAAAAGTCCGGGTAAGGGTTTTGGGGCCGATCTGGATATCGGCCAGGATGGGGATTGGCTCTTTCAAGGACAGATGGAGGTTCTTAAAGTCCAGGTCCGTGGCGATGATGGTGTTTTCCTTCAGATGCAACAGGTCAATGGGAAGAGTGGGAATGGAATTCAATTCGTCCAGTTCAGAATGAGGTCCTTTTACCGTTACCTGGGCAGGTTTGGTTTGGGCGCTGATGACCTCGTAACCCTCGGGAGGGTTGTTCTCCAAGACCGGTTTGATGGGCAAGGTCCGAGTCATGGTGCTGGCCAGGGTCAGGTTGATGGGATTGGGTTGCATGCGGATGACCTGCACCCCTCGCGGCAAAGCGAAACTGTTGGGGCCGAGATAGAAGGTGTGACGCCCGCCTTTATAGCCGGCGAGGTCCAAAGTTTCGGTTTGGCGGGTCTGGGAGAGACTGTTAACGATGGAACGGGGACCCACAACCCGGACCTGGATGGTCGGCGGCACCTCACTGGTGACCATGAGATTAGGCTGGATATTGACCATTTCCAGGGCCATGTTGAGCGTGGTCTCGGTGCGCTCCTCACCGCTGACCGCAAACCACAGAGCCACGGCCAACAAAATGGAAAGGAGTTTCAGGAGCCTGTTACGCTTTAAGGTGCCGAACCAGCTTGTCAAGCCAATTTCCTTTATGGTGGGCCGGGGTTTCCAGGAGGTCCCGGAGGGCCTGGCGGAGTTGCAGCCGGGTAAGGTCGCGTCGCAATTTGCCCCCTTGCGCCAGGGAGATCTGTCCGGAGGTTTCGGAGACCACCAGGGCCAGGGCATCGCTTTGCTCGGTGATTCCCACCGCGGCCCGGTGACGGGTGCCCAGGGTAGGGTCCAGGTTGGGGTTGCGGGACAACGGCATCAGGCAACCCGCCGCCACGGCCCGGTCCCCCTGGATGATGACCGCACCGTCATGGGTGGGGTTGTGGGGCCAGAACAACGAAACCAGCAACTCTTTGGAAACCAGGGCATCCAATTTGATGGCGCTATCGACAAAATCTGACAAGCCGATGTAGCGCTCCATGATGATGAGGGCGCCCATGTGGCGAGAAGCCAGGGTGTCGGCGGCATCACAGACTTCTTCAGCCGTGACCGGGGCTTGGATGCCGGTAGGGGCCAGGGCTTTTTTGCCCATGCGGCTGAGAACCCGGCGGATGTCGGCCTGAAACAGAATGATGACAATGAGCACAAAGCTTTTGACGATGATATCCAGGAGCCATTCCAGGGTAAAGAACTCCAATTGGCGAGCCACCAGATAAGCCAGGAACAGGAGGAAGAGCCCGGCCAAGACCTGGATGGCCTGGGTGCCGCGGAGCACCAGTACCACCTGGTAAATGATGATGGCCACCAGAATGATGTCCACACCATCCTGCCAGCGCAGATTACCGAGAAATTGCCACATGATGGGGTAAGAGCGAGTCCTTTCCTGAGACTAGTATACTCATTGCCAACAGAGCCGCTTGCAAAATTGCCGGGCATTATGTAGTCGCAGGCTTTACCGTGAAAATCCAAATCCCCCTAAATCCCCCTTTTCCAAAGGGGAACTTTAAAAGCCCCCTTTAAATAAAGGGGGAAGGGAGGGTTTCATCCCTCAGGGGTGGCAGCTTGCGGCCATGTATGTTTAACCTGCATGAGCACAGGCTGGAAAGCCTGTGCTACCGGTGAATTTATAAGCACCCATAAGGATTCGACCACAAAGAGACTTTTGCAAGAATCTCTTTTGGCAAAGCGCTGTAAAATGGTGCGCAGGGCGCACCCTACATCTTCTTTTGAAGGGCCACGGGCCAAAAACGTTAAGCTTGTGGGTACAGTAATGCGCAGGGCGCACCATTATACCAACTACAGTTAGGACGGAACTTAAGGGATTTTATGGGGTTAATAGAAATCTCCCCTAACCCCAATACTGTTCACTTAAGCATTGGCCATGTCTATTCGGATGCAGGAGCGGGGTTTTCCCACCCGGCCCATGCCATTTTTCGAACCAGGGCGGGGAGACCCCACCCCTACAAATGCTTAAGTGAACAGCATTGGCCCTAACCCCCCTTTTCCAAAGGGGGGAATTACTGGGCTGGCTTTTGGGGCGCTCTTTGTGAGATCTTTCGTTGCCTCATACCGAGTTGCATTCAAAGAGCAATGTCGGGTAGGCGCAGGCTATTCCTGCGCCTGCACAGGCGAGACGCCTGTGCCACCGTTTGAATGCGAATTGGTATCAGAATGACAAAAAGCTATTTTTCAGCAGCCGAACAAGCGGCTGTTGCCGCCGGGGTGGAGCGGATCGCTTCCAGTACGGCCAGGAATTGTTGGGCATAGGCCACGTTGTGGGTGCGGACGATCTTGGCGCCGCGCAGCACCGAGATGGCCAGAGCCGCCAGGGTGCCGATGTCGCGCTCCTCTCCGGCGGGCTGCCCGGTGATGCGGCCAATAAAGGCTTTCCGGGAGGGACCCAGCAGGAGGGGGACGCCCAAATCAAGGAAGACATCCAGGTGGTTCAAGATTTCCAGGTTGTGTTCCCCGGTTTTGCCAAACCCGATGCCGGGGTCCAGGACCAGGAGGTCGGCCGGTATCCCCTGGGATGCGGCGAAGTCCAAGCGTTCCTGAAAGAAGGCCCGAATTTCCCCCAGCAAATTGTGGTAGTGCGGCTGGCGCTGCATATCCCGGGGGGTGCCCTGCATGTGCATCAAGACCACCGGAGCCTGATATTCGGCGGCCAGGGAGGCCATATCCGGGTCGAAGGTTAAGGCGCTGATGTCGTTGATCAGGGTGGCGCCTTTCGTAAGCGCGGCTTTAGCCACCGGCGCCTTGTAAGTATCGATGGAGATGGGGATGGTGATCTCAGGGAGAATGGCGTCGATGACCGGCAAGACCCGGCGCAGTTCTTCCTCAAGGGGCACGGGGTCGGCGAAGGGACGGGTGGATTCACCGCCGATGTCCAGGATGTCGGCGCCGGCCGCCACCAGGGCCCGGGCCTGGGCCAGGGCCGCGGCATGATCAAAGAAGCGGCCGCCGTCGGCAAAGGAGTCGGGGGTGATGTTGAGCACCCCCATGATCAGCGGGCGTGGCGCAGCCAGAAGGTCCGCCCAGATCTGGCGACGCGATGGCATCCCCGCGGGGCCGGAGTGAGACACCAGGCCCGCCATGGTTACGCCTGCTGGAGCGTCAGTGAGGCCGTAACTTCCGGGGGTTCAAGGGGTTCGTCCGGCGGCTTGAAAGAGTTCAGAATCCGGTCGATATCGTTTGAGTCCAGGGTTTCCTTCTCAAGGAGCCCTTGGGCCAGGGCTTCGAGTTGGGCCCGATTCTCGGTCAAAATGTCCCTGGCCTGATTATAGGCGCTGAGAACCAGGTTCTTGATGGCGTGGTCGATGACCCGGGCGGTTTCTTCACTGAAATCTTTGGATTGGGAGATTTCCCGGCCCAAAAAGATGTGTTCGTCCCGCTTGCCGAAGGTTACAGGGCCGAGTTCGTCGCTCATGCCCCAATTGCAGACCATCTTGCGGGCCAAATCGGTGGACCGTTCCAGGTCGTTGCCGGCGCCAGTGGTGAAATGCTGAAAGATCAGTTCCTCGGCGGCCCGACCTCCCAATAACACGGTCAGGGTGCCGGAAAGATATTCCTTGGGGTAGGTGTGGCGTTCATCCAGGGGTAACTGCTGGGTGAGGCCCAAGGCGCGTCCTCGGGGAATGATGGTGACCTTGTGAATGGGGTCGGTGCCCGGCATGACCTTGGCCACCAGGGTATGACCGGCCTCGTGGTAGGCGGTGTTGATGCGTTCGCTCTCAGTCAAAATGAGGCTGCGCCGTTCGGAGCCCATGAGGACCTTATCTTTAGCCTGTTCGAAATCAGGCATGGTGACCGTATCACTGCCGCGGCGGGCGGCAAGCAGAGCGGCTTCGTTGGCCAGGTTCTCGAGGTCTGCGCCGGAAAAACCGGGTGTGCCCCGGGCCAGGATAGAAAGTTCCACCGAGTCGGCCAAGGGGGTACGGCGGGTGTGGACCTTGAGGATGGCCTCACGTCCTCTGACGTCGGGGACCGGGACCACCACCTGGCGGTCGAAGCGGCCGGGCCGCAACAAAGCCGGGTCGAGGACGTCCGGGCGGTTGGTGGCGGCAATGAGGATTACGCCTTCATTGGCCTCGAACCCGTCCATCTCGACCAAAAGCTGGTTTAAGGTTTGCTCCCGCTCATCGTGGCCGCCGCCCAAACCGGCGCCCCGATGGCGGCCCACGGCGTCAATTTCATCGATGAAGATGATGCAGGGGGCACTTTTCTTGCCCTGAATAAACAGGTCTCGCACCCGGGCAGCGCCGACACCCACGAACATCTCAACGAAATCGGAGCCGC
Organism: Desulfobaccales bacterium; assembly: GCA_041648175.1. Taxonomy (NCBI): domain Bacteria; kingdom Pseudomonadati; phylum Thermodesulfobacteriota; class Desulfobaccia; order Desulfobaccales; species Desulfobaccales bacterium. The sequence goes on from JBAZPO010000008.1 coordinate 12,512, forward strand.
TGATGCTGAAAAAAGGCACGCCGGCTTCCCCGGCGATGGCCCGGGCCAGGAGGGTTTTACCGGTACCCGGCGCTCCCACCAGAAGGACACCCTTGGGGATGCGACCGCCCAGGCGGGTGAACTTCTTGGGATCTTTGAGGAAATCGATGATTTCCGAGACCTCTTCCTTGGCTTCCTCGATGCCGGCCACATCAGCGAAGGTGATCTTGACGGTGTTTTCCGTCATGAGGCGAGCCCGGCTTTTGCCGAAAGACATGGCTTTGCCGCCGCCGGCCTGCATCTGGCGCATGAAAAAGATCCAGATGCCCACCAGGACCAACATGGGCAACCAGGAAATCAGCAGGGTGGTATACCAGGGAGAATCATCCCTGGGCTTGGCAGTGATCTCCACCTTTTTGGCCTGGAGCAGCTTGATCAAATCCGGATCGGAGGGGGCATAACTTTTAAAGGCCTTGCCGTCTTCCATTTCGCCGGCAATTTCATCGCCTTGGAGGGTAACCCGGGTGACTTTGTCGTCTTTCACCAGTTCGATGAATTTGCTGTAATTGATGGTAGCTTTGCCGCGGGCGTGCTCCACGCTGTTGAAGTAGTTAAAGAGGAAGATCATTACCAGGGTAATGAGCAGCCACAAGGCGATATTCTTATAAAAGGGGCTTAAACGGTTATTCATTGGGTCCTTAGGCATATACGGAAGCTAGAAGAATGTCGATTTTATCGAATTCACCAAAGTTTATTTTAAGGCTAACGGAGGAAAAATGCAAGGAGCATTCTGGTCCAGGCTTGAGGCGAGGCGGGAGAGCCCGGGAAGGGGGTCCAAGTCCCGCTCTTTTCCTAGCCTGACGGAAAAGAGCGGGACCTGGGGTTAGGGGGGGTATCGATAGAAAGGAGGAGCGAAGTCAGGTGGATCTAAAACGTCTCTCCCGGCAGCAGGCTGGCCAGACTTTCCCGGGGAATGCGCCAGGGGCCGCGACCATATTTGACCCCATTGATCCGGCCATCGCGCATCATCCGGTAGACGGTGCGGCGGGAGAGAACCAGAATGGCGGCCGCTTCATCGGGCCGAAAAAACCGCTTATTACTACTGACTAATTCCATGTATAGCCTCCTTGCGGTGCGGGTTGCTCTTCCTTGAGCCTTCTGGCGACCTGTTTATGCAAAGCGGGTGCCATTTATAGCGTTTGCCATAATTTTATGCCGCTGGCTGATTTTTAAATCCCCCTAAATCCCCCGTTTTCAAAGGGGGACTTTATAAGTAATTCCTTATAGTTCCCCCCTTTACCAAGGGGGGTAGGGGGGATTTGGGGTGTTAAAGTATCTCCTATTACGGAAAAAACTTTTGGCAAACGCTATATCTCTTTCTGTTTATCTGTTGCCGGAAATTTGTCTTTTCACTCCTCGTAAGGATATGCGTTCAAACAGATAATTTGGTAGCCACAGGCTTTTACCGTGAAAATCCAAATCCCCCTAAATTCTGAAACGTTAAGTATAGCATCTATCATATCGGAACCATTTAATAATCCCCCCTAACCCCCCTTTAAAAAAGGGGGGAATTAAGGAAGGTTTATATTACTTAACGTAACAGGACTAAATCCCCCTTTTGCAAAGGGGGACTTTTTACCCCCATCCCTTAAGGCTCGCGGGTTTCGGACCTGAAGGGTCGTCAGCCGGCGCCTAACTTTCCGGGATTAATCATCAGCCTCGCAAGGGCACAGCGCAGCAGTCAAGAGCACACTCCGATCGGGAATGTCCCTCCAGGCTCTCAGGAGCGCCAATAGTTCAATAAGTTCATTTGCCCCCTAATATTAGGGGGGCTTTCGGACAATACCCCTAGGGATTGCCGAATAGCCCTATACCCTTTGGGGTCCCGCCAGCCGTGTCGTAGAGCCAGCCTGATCCAAAAGAGAGGAGCTAATCCTTAAAAGTTGGCACGGGTCAGATTTTCGGGGCCGAAGGTTGGCACCATGAGGCGCCAGGCGGGCCAAAGGCCGCTGCTTTAGGGCAGGCTTGGGTTTGCGGCCCTCAAGGGAGCGGCCTTTGGTCCTTTTTGCTCCCCAGGCAAGGGGGCTCAGAGGGCCTCTGAGGCAGGGAAATCTGGGGATTTGTGACAAGTTGGGACAAGTGTCCTTAAGGTTGCACGAATCTTGAATAGAGAGTTGGCATCTGCGCCAAGAAAGGGAGGAACAAGCGATGATCCAAGAACGGCTGATGCGGCCCAGGGAAGTGGCCAACCGCCTGGCGGTGTCCCGCTCCACGGTATACCGGTGGTTTTGGGAGGGCAAGCTCAAGGGCGTCCAGATCACCGGGGGAACGGTCAGAATCCTGGAAAGCGCAGTAAACGAGAGGATGGCCGAGGTTTATTAAGGGTGATTGAGGCAAATTACCGTATAGCCGGGGGCCGGAGCGCCGGCCACCGAGTAACAGCAGAAAGCAAAGAGGTTACGCCGATCTGGTAAGGCATGGATAAAACTGAATCTGATGTGGAGGTACGGATGGTGGTCCCTAGTTTTAGATAAGTAAGAGCGTTGGGGATGGCTGTTCCAGGTGTGCTGGAGATTGAACCGACTATTATTGATATCCAGGCAGCCATGACGGAAAACAAGAAAAAGGCGAAAAAAGGTAAGCGGGATTTGTACTGGGAGGATGCCCAGTCGCAATTCCTGGCAGGAAAAGAATTAGAAGAGATTAAGGATCTGGTCCCGGTGGCCCTTCAGACTTTGAAGAAATGGCACCAGGAAGGGCAATGGGAAGAAAAGCGGCGGCAGGTGCCGGTATCACCCCGATGGCTGGGAGAAGCCTTGAAGGGGGTCCTGCGGGAAAAGGCCGGAAAGATCATTGTCAGAGGCGACCTGAAGACGCAGGAACTGGATGAGCTGACCAAGATTGTGACTCTTCTCGACCGCCTGTGCAGCCAGGGATGGGACCTGCGGGCGGCGGCCCTGGAAGTGATGGACCGATTCAGCGATTTTTTGCGGGGCTTCGTGACGGATCAGGATGAATTGAAGCGAATTTCATTCCGGGTGCAGGAGTTTTTCCGGCAATTGGAAGAGGATCTGTGAAGGCGAGGTTTTGTCTTATTCGCACCCCTCACCCTAACTCTCTCCCCTCAAGGGGAGAGGGGATAAGGAAGGAACTTTTAGCAATGGGAAGGAGGCGGGCGGGACGCCCGCCCTACCGCACGGAAGCCCTTTTTTAAGGACCGCAGGCGGGGTCTAGAGCGCCCCCCTCAAGATGGTCACGATGGGAAACGAATGATTCTTATGGCGGGCATGGATGCCTGCCACACCGGCACAAGGAAGTGCAATGACTTTAAATAAAAAGCTGACCAAAAGCGAGTTTCGCAAGCGGGCCGACAAGATCCTGAACCGGCTATCGCTGGAAGTGATGCCCTTTTGGGCGGACAGCGAAGAAAAACAAAAGCAGCGCCTGAAACGGGCCGCTGGTGATCCGCTCTATTTTTGCCGCACTTATCTCCCTCATTATTTTCCCCACGCCCCAGCGCCCTTCCACTATGAACTGGTGCGGATGCTGGAGCAGAGGGACGGCGACGTGGTGACCCCCATGGTGGTGGCCGCCCCCCGGGAATTCGCCAAAACCACGGTGTGCACCTTCGGCTACGTGCTCCATCAAATCTGTTTCCGGAAGCGGCATTTCATCCTGATCGCCAGCGACACCGAAGATTTGGCCTCGGATCTCACCGGCTACATCTACCTGGAGCTGCTCTACAACGAAAGATTGCAGCAGGATTTCGGTGAACTGGTGAAAGGCAATAAGCCGGTGGATGATTTCGTCACGTTGAATGACATCCGGGTGAAAGCCCGGGGGCGGGGACAGCGGCTCCGGGGTCTCAAGCACAAGCAGTATCGGCCGGATTTGGCCATCCTGGACGACATGGAAAACGATACCAACGTGCGCAATCCCGAGATCGTCCAGGCCTTGTTAGATTGGGTGAAATCCACGGTCTATCCGGCTCTGGACGCCCGAGGCACCCTGATGATCATCGGCACCATTCTGCGGTGGCGCAGTGCCCTGCACCAGATGTTGACCAGCCCGGATGAACCCTACTGTAATTTCCAACGGCAGGTTTACCGGGCTTACCAGGATGACGGGACCTCGTTGTGGGAGGCGCGGCACCCGGTGGCCCGCCTTAAGCTGCAAAAGCAGTTGATGGGCAGTGTGGCTTTTAACCGGGAGAAGATGAACGAACCGGCGCCGGACGGCGGCTTTTTCAAGGAAGAATGGATTCATTACTATCATCCGGACAGTCTGAAGGACCGGGAGTTGGTGGTGACGGGTTTCTTTGATCCATCTTTGGAGACCGGGGCCACTTCAGATTACAAGGCTTTTATCACCGTGGGGTGGTGCCGCCGGGAAATGGTGTTTTACGTGATGGACGCGGTAATCCAGAAGACCACTTTAGAGCAGGTTATGCGGACGATTTATAACCGGCACCAACAATACGGCTATCAGGTGGTGGGGGTAGAGGACAACCTCTTTCAGCGGCTGCTGCTCAAGGACTTCGACCGTTTGGGGCAGGAGCGCAGCCAGATATTGCCCGTGAAAGGGGTGACCCACCGCATTGCCAAGGAAACGCGGGTGGCCGGCCTGTCGCCGCTGTTGGAGCGGGGCAAGATACGCTTCATCCGCGGGCACTCGGACCAGGAACTGCTGGTGGAACAGTTGCTATTTTTCCCCTCCCGGACGCTGCACGACGATGGGCCGGACGCGTTAGAAGGAGCGGTGACGCTGACCCAGAATGTGCCGACGGGAGAAGCGCCGAAGTTCACCCCCTTAAAGACGCGGCATTTCACGAGCGCAGGGGCTTATTAATACCGAGTTGCATTCAAAGAGCAATGTTGGGTAGACGCAGGCTATAGCCTGCGCCTGCACAGGCGAGACGCCTGTGCCACCGTTTGAATGCGAATTGGTATAAGACGTGCGAAGACGGGCGGGGACGCCCGTTCTACCAAGGGACGGCGGGCGAGGACGCCCGCCCTACCGGGACGGCGGGCGGGGACGCCCGCCCTACCGGGGCGAGGACAACATGGGGCTGAAGGATTTATTCGGAAGGCTGTTTAAAGAGACGGTGAAGCCGGAAACCCGGGAACTGTCGGCAGTAAGCCTGTTGGAACGCTGGAGTAGTTACCCCAGCTCGGGACTGACGCCCAGCCGCCTATCGGGAATCTTCCGGGAGGCGGATCAGGGCAACGTGTATCGGCAGATGGAGCTGTTTGAGGAGATGGAGGAGAAGGACTCCCATCTGGCGGCTATCCTGCAGACCCGGAAGATGGCCGTGTTGAGCAAGGACTACGAGGTGATGCCCTTCGCTAAGACTCCGGAGGATGAAGAGATCGCGGCGCGGGTGGGGGAGATCGTCTACGGCATCCCCAACCTGGAGGAGGCCCTCCTGGACCTGTTGGACGCCACTGGCAAGGGGTTCGCATTGAACGAAATCCTCTGGGAAGTGACGGGCGGAGTGGCAACGGTGTCGGAGCTGAGGTGGATTCCCCAGAAAAAGGTGACTTTTGGCGAAGATTGGAAGCCGCGCCTGATGACCTCGGAAGCCAACTTTCAAGGAGTGACGCCACCACTTTGGAAGGTCATCTACCACCGCTACAAGGCCCGGAGCGGTTACGCCAACCGGTCGGGGGTCCTCAGGGTGGTGGGCTGGATGTATCTCCTCAAAAATTTTGCCATGAAGGACTGGGCGGCATTCAACGAAGTGTTCGGTATGCCGCTCCGGCTGGGGAAGTATGACGCCACGGCTTCGCCGGCGGATCGGGAGGCGCTGGTTACGGCCATCCGGAACCTGGGGTCCGATGCCGCGGGCGTGATCAGCAAGTCCACCGAGATTCAATTTGTGGAAGCTGCCCGGGCGGGAGGGGCCAATCCCTATCAACTCATGGCGGAATTTTGCAACCGGGAGATGTCCAAGGCGGTATTGGGGCAAACTTTGACCACTGACACGGCGGGGTCCACGGGCACGTATGCCGCAGCCAGGGTCCAAGGGCAGGTGCGCCGGGATCTGGTGGACGCCGACTCCCAGGCCCTGGCCGCCACCCTGCGGGAACAACTGTTGCGTCCCCTGGTGGGATTCAACTTCGGCTGGGACAAGCCGGTGCCCTGGTTCCGCTTCAGGTTTGAAGAGGAGGAAGACCTGAAGGCGTTGTCCGAAGTTTTCCGTAATCTGGCGGCCATGGGGTTCCCCGTGGATATGGAACACGTGGCTGAACGGTTCGGCATTCCAATGGCCGGGGCCGCGGGTAAGGGCAGCAGTTCATAAGCTAATATGGGGAGGCGGGCGGGGACGTCCGCCCCGAAGAGGAGGATAGGACTCATGAGGAAAGGCATGTGGCTATGGGTGGTGGCTCTGGCATGGCTCAGCGGCGGTTGCTGCAATAATCCGGGGATGTTCCAGAAGGTGCACGACTCCATGGCGCTGGTGCAGAGCTTCTATGATCCGTTGATCAGGCAGGATCTGGACCGCAACGAGACCGCAAAACAGGCGGTAGTGGCTGCGGATACTACTCTGCTGCTGGCGGGAGAACTCCAGAAGCAGTGGTGTCCAAATCCCGGTCAGGCCAAGCAGTTGGAACTGCAGGCTCAAGAGGCCAAGCAATTGGCTCAGGCTGCAGGGGTAGCCGAAGGGAGCGCCGCCCTCGACAAAGTCTCAATGAAAGGCTCGGAGTAAAGGGGGAAGACCATGGCGCCTAACGAAGGTAGCAAAAACCAGTCTGCAGTCCTGCCCGAGTGGATCAGGGTGCTCCCCCTGGGCAAAGTGGAATTGGCGGACCACCGGGAGCCCTTTATGGTGGACGAAGCGTCCCTGGACTCCATGGTGGCGGCATTCCGGACCCGGGGGATCGATCTGGTGATCGATTACGAACACCAATCCCTGAACGGAGAGCGGGCCCCGGCGGCCGGCTGGATCAAGGACCTGGAGGCCAGGAGCGACGGGCTCTGGGCCCGGGTGGATTGGACCCAGCAGGCCCGGGAATACCTGGCGCAGCGGGAGTATCGTTACTTTTCGCCCGTGCTGCGACTGGACCAGGAAACCCGTAGGCCCACGGCTTTGATGCACGTGGGTTTGACCAACGTGCCGGCCATCAATCATCTGCCGCCTCTGGTGGCCCGGTGGGGGGGTGAGGCCAAGCCCGCGGCCCTGGAGTTTAAAACCCCGATGATGGAGATGGACCCGGTAAAGGAGAAGCCGATGATGGTGGAAAAACTCAAACGCCTCATGGGGCTTACGTCCGAGGTGGAAGAAAGCACGGTCTGTGACAAGGCGCTGGAGGCCTTTCGGGACTTGGGTGCGATCTTGAATCTTCCGGATGATGCCACCGTGGCTCAACTCAAGGGAGCGGTGGAAGCTCACAAAGCCGCGGTGGTGCGCTTGCACAAGGCCGAAGAGGAAGTGCAGAGCCTCAAGGCCCGTCTGGTGGAAGAAACCACGGAGCGATCCGTGGAAGAAGCCCTGAAGACCGGTAAGGTCAGTCCGGCGCAACGCGGTTGGGCCCTGGAATATTGCCGCCGGGACCCCGAAGGTTTCAAAACTTATGCGCAGCGGGCACCGAAACTGGTACCCACCGGCGAGGAATTGCAGCTTAAGAAAGACCCCTTTGACGGGGAGTATAGCCTGGTCCCGGAGGAACTGGCCATTTGCCGCTCCTTGAACGTCTCGGCAGAAGCGTTTCTCAGGGCCAAAGAGCAGGGGTCAGGGATTAGGGATTAGGGGTCAAAGGCTAATATTTTTCCTGGAAACCTGACCTGGAACATAAGACCTGATGTGGGAAACCGATAGAGCAGTGGTCAGTAAATGAATGGGCCAAGATTTTTAACCGAAAACTGAAAACCAAAACAAGCGGAGGTAGAAGGATATGTCAGCTTTAACCCGTGACCGGGCTACCCCTTACCGGGAAGGTATTGAGGTGGATTACCCGGTAGCAACCAACACAAAAATTTTCGCCGGCTCCCTGGTATGTGTCAATGCCACGGGATATGCAGTGCCGGCAGCGGACACCGCCGGCCACCGGTTCGCCGGGGTGGCCATGGAACAGGTGGACAACAGCGGCGGGAGTAACGGCGGCCAAAGTGTGAATCTGCGGCGAGCCGGGGTGTTCGAGTTCGACGCTGCGTCCATCACCCAGGCCATGGTGGGAACGGAGATGGAAGTCACCGATGACCACACCTTTGATGACACTGCCGGCACCACCAATCACATCAAAGTGGGCCAGTTGGTCAAATATGTCTCGGCTACCAAGGGCTGGATCGACATCGCCAAATAACGGGAGGAAACACGCATGATTGTCAACGTAGAGAGCTTAGCGCGACTGTACACGGGGTTCACCGCCGTGTTCAACACCGCCTTCCAGGATACCCAGACCTGGTACGAACAGGTGGCCATGACGGTGCCGGCCACTACCCGGATTATGGATTACAAGTTCCTCCTGGATTTCCCGATGGTCCGGGAGTGGATCGGGGATCGGCAGATCAGTTCGCTGGAACCCAAGGCCTTTCAGGTGGAAACCAAGGATTGGGAAGCCACCATCGAGGTGGACCGGAATGACATCGAAGACGACCAGTTGGGATTTTACAATCCCATCGTGGCGGCCCTGGCCCAGGAAGCCCGGAAGCACCCGGAGAAATTGATCGGGGACTTGCTGAATGGGGCTTTTGCCACACCGTGTTATGACGGCCAGAACTTTTTCTCCGCGGCTCATCCCGTGGGGGAGGGGACCGCGTCCAACTTCACCGACGGAGGCAGCACCCCGTGGTTCCTCCTGGACACCAGCCGGGCCGTCAAGCCGTTTATCTTTCAGTTGCGGCGGGAAGTCCAACTGGTGCGCATGGACAGGTCAGATGACGAACACGCCTTCATGCGGAAGAAATTGCGCTACGGCGTGGACTACCGGGGCGCGGCGGCTTATGGCCTGTGGCAGCTCGCCTATGCCAGGAAGGATGATCTCTCTGCCACCACGTACGCTGCAGCCCGAGCCGCCATGATGTCGGTGAAGAATGCCGACGGCCGGCCCCTGGGGATCAGGCCTAGCTTACTCGTGGTGCCCCCTTCCCTGGAGGAGTCGGCCCGGGAGATTTTGCAGGCGCAGTTTATCGTTGGCGACGCGGTCAACGGCGGCTACAAAACCAATATCTGGCAGGGGACAGCGGAACTCCTGGTGGTGCCGGAATTGGGTTAAAGGTTGGCGGGCGGGGACGCCCGCCCTACCGGGGAGGCGGCTTAACCGCCGCCCTCCCCGATCTTCAGGAACAGGCCCCAAATGACCTTTGGAATGGGGCAAAGATGGGCAGCCGCGTAACCATCCTTGACGGCAGGCGGATCTCATCAGAGAGGAAAACATGGCTTATTGTACCGAAGACGACCTGCTCAAGATGATCCCTGAGGAAGACCTGACCGAATTGACGGTGGAATCAGGCGAAGTCCCTGACAGCATCATCATCGCTGATGCCATCAACAAGGCCGATGCCGAGATCGACTCATACCTGGGGGTTAAATATGTGGTGCCCATCTCCCCCACTCCGGACCAGGTCAAGGCCCTGTCGGTGGACTTGGCGATCTACCACTTGTATTCCCGACACAGCATCATGCGGCCGGTGCGACAGCAAAAGTATGAAGCTGCGGTGGCCTTTTTGAAGCAGGTGACGGCCGGACAGGCAGTGATTATGGGTCCGGGAGGGGAGCCACCCACGGTAGCGAAAGAGCTGATTGACTCTTCCAGCGCGGTCCGGTGCTTTACCCGGAATACCCTGACGGATTGGTAAGGGATTGCATCTATGGCCAACGATCTTTGGACGACGGTGGAAGAAGCGGTGCTGGGAGCCCTGGAGCAGGAACTGACCGGCCAGGTCAAGACCCTGGCCGCCTACCAGGGGGATTGGCTGGACGACCTGACCCAGGAGTACTGGCGTTTTCCTGCAGTTTTGGTGCAGTTGCGCCAGAGCCAGGGGGAGCAGGTCACCCTGGGCTCCTATGACCTCACCCTGGAATTTACCATTTTCGTGGTGGCTCGGGGAGGTTCCCCTAAACAGCGCGCGGCAAACGGAGTCAACCTGATATTGGCAGGGGTGCGAGAAGCCTTGTGGCATCAAGACCTGGGGCTGGACCTGCAACCCTTCAATCTCATCAAGGAAGAGCCGTTATTGAATAACCAGGAATTTTCCGTATACGCCGCCCACTATGGCACTGCCATGGTGCAGGATCTGTGAAGCTGACGAGGAGAGAGAATCATGACCCGGTCCATCCGGAATTTTTTGGCCACCCATAATCTGCTGGCGGTATCGGCTCAAAGGCAGGAAGTGGCCATGAACATCGAGCAGGAGTTGGATACCACGATGCTCGTGGACCTGAATACGGTGCTCAACTACCAAGCCGTGAAAAACCTGAACCGGGAGGAGGTCACTGGCAAAGAGGAAGCCGACCGGCTCCATGATTTCGGGGGCAAAGTGGTGGGCACCCTGACCTTTTCCCGGGCCCAGCCGCAGCATTTCGGTTTTCTGCTGGGCTACGGCCTGGGTGCAGTCGCCACCGCTCCGGCCGGGACCAGCGGCTTCCGGCACACCATCGCCCCCCAATCCGGGGAGGTGGACGCGGCCCGGTCTAATCCATCTTTTACCGCGGCCATGCGTTTCGGCCGCCAGGTGATGAAACGGCGCTTCGCCTCCTGTTTCATCGATCAAGTCAGAATGGACTTCAGCAAGGACGGCTGGGCCAAGATCAGCGGGACCGTCAAAGGCAGCGGCAAAGTGGTGGATAACACCCTGATGGAGGAGATAGCCGCGGCCTACAATGCCACCAGCCTGACCCTGGCGGCCAACGGGGTGACCGGGGAAACGCCGGCGGAACTCCTGAGTAACGTCCAGGCGGTGCAGGTGCTGAATCCCACCACCCAGGCCTGGGAGGAAGTGGCCTACCAGGCCGTGACTGCAACGACCCCCGGAGTCATCACCATTACTGCGCCGGGAGCGACCGGGGAGAGCACCAGCTACCGGGTCTACTATGTCCCCGGCGAGAGCGGCTGGATGAACCTGCCCCCCCGGGTGGAAGAGCCGCCCTTGAAGGTGAATCAGTTGAATGTCACCGTGGGAGGGCGCTTTAACGGCACGAGCTTTCAAGGCGGGTATCCGTTGACCACGGAACTTAGGGGCGTCACCTGGATTTTGAAAAACAACCTGACGCCGGAGTCCACGCCGGGAGCCGGGGGCAATTACGCCAACCGCGCCTTCAGGACCGGACGGGAACAGAGCCTGAAATTCGATAAAGATTTTCGGGACTTTATACTAGCCCAAAACCTGAAAGACAACGACACCTTGGGGATCTCTTTGAAGGCCACGGGTCCGGAATTTGCGCCGGGGGTCAACTATCAGGTGGAACTGGTTTTTCCTCGGGTGGCGGTGCTGGGAACCACGGTAAAGGTGTACCAGCGGCGTTTGGGGGAAGAGGTGGAGTTTGCGGTCCTGGAAGATGACACTTACGGGTCGGTGGTGGCTTACGTCCAGAACCAGGTGAGCAGTTACGTAGCATAGCACCTGACGGCCTAAGGCCGCACAAAGTCCCCCTTTGGAAAAGGGGGATTTAGGGGGATTTCCAGACGGTTAACAAAATCCCCCCTACCCCCCCTTTGATAAAGGGGGGAATAAGGACGGTGGAGATAACATGGCGAGACTTTTGGGAGAACAACGCCACATGCTGGCGATCCAGGACCCGGTCTCCGGGTCGGTAATCAACCTGTATTACCGGCGGCCGACCTCGGAAGAGCGGGTGGCCTACCAGCTTTCCGCCTTCCGCCTGGAAAATGGAGAACGGCGATTTTGCCTGGGGGAGACGCGGCTGGGCTTCGGGCTGGAAATCCTCACCGGGTTTGAGGCAGGGGATTTTGTCATGCATGCAGAGGGCGAAGAGATCCCCCTGGACCCGGCCCGGCATCCCGATTGGAAAGAGCGTCTCGCCAATGATGCCCCGGACCTGGTATCGTACCTGGCCCAACAAGTGTTCGAAGGCATGCGGGTGGTAGCCCAAAGGGAGCAAGAGTGAGATTGGAGAAGGCTTCCGGAGAGGAGCGCCAGGACTGGCCGCTGAATAAAGAGTTGCAGATGCTGGCCAGCGGACGGCTCTGCAATGAGGAGGAGCGGCAAAGGTGCCGGACGGAGAGCGGGGCCTTTGCGGATTGGGCCTGTGGGGCGTGCGCCGAGCGGGTGCGCCCGGAGGCCATCTCCCCCTGGACCTGGCACCTGGTCTTCCTGTATCAGTTGAGCCGGGCCGGTTACCCTTTCAAAGCCAACGATCTCAGCCTCGAAACCTGGCTCCTCATGGGGACGGTACGCCGGGTTTTGGAAGGAGTCCAGCGAGGACAACATGGCTAAAACGAAAACGCAAAGCACTACGCACCAGAAAAAGCTGCAAGATTACCGCGCCTATCAGGAAGAGCTGCTGAACATCAGCCAGCAATACGGGCAGGCCCGCCTATCTGTTTGGGCTCGCGAGGCCCAGGCCCTTCATGAAAGTTGGAGCAGCTTATCCCAGGATTGGCAGTCCAACCTGGACCAAATGGCCGCGGTGTCCGGCAGCCAGTTTACGGCGATGGCCGCGCAAGGACAAGCCGCGGCCGATCTCATGGGTCAGAGCTGGCAGCAAAACCTGACGGCGGTCTCGGGGTCCGTGGACCAGTGGGGGGAAAACTTCCTCAATACCCTGACCAAAGTAGCGGGCGCCTGGGGAACGACCGCAGGGAGCTTTGGCGGTGGTGGCGGTGGCAGCCCCTTGTCGCTTTTGGGCGGGGTCCTGGATTTCGGCGGCATATTTCATGAAGGCGGGATCGTGGAGGCCCACCAGGGCATGGTGATCTCCCCGGGGACCCTCATGGCTGACGAGCAGCTCATCCTGGCCCAGAAAGGCGAGGGGGTCCTCCCGCGGGAGAGTATGGCCCGCCTGGGCGAGAAAAACTTTGAGGCCCTGCGGACCGGTAAGTTCGATGGCGGAGGCAAAACCGCACCCGGCTTTAATGTGACCATTCAGGTCCAAGCCCTGGATGCCTCCGGGGTGGCGGGGCTGGACTGGGATCGGGTGGTGCAGCGGCACCTGATGCCGGCCTTAAGGCAAGAAGCGAACCGGCGCTGGTAAGGAGGGGAGATGGCAAACGCCAGAATGGAATGGACCCCGACAGGAAGCAGCCGCCAGAGCTATACCTTGCCGGTCAACTTCACCTGGGATTATCAGGAACTGGCCCAGGATGAAACCGACCGGGAACGGGCCCTGGACGGCACCATGAGAAGTTACCTCCGGGGGTTGAAGCAGCGCTGGGTCTTGCAGTTCCAGTTCATTTCCGCAACCCAGAAGGATGCCCTCATAGCTATCAAGCAGGCCCAAACTGATATCGATTTTTTCCGGGATGGGACCGGGTCCAAGTCTTTTACCGGAGTCTGGACCAATGACCTGGACTTCCGGGAGGTCTCTCCCGGCTTCTGGTCCGGGAGCATGATTTTGGAAGAAGTTTAAATGAGCAGTGAGCAGTGAGCAGTTAAAACTTTTCTTTCTAATATTAATTGCTCTGAAAAGAGAGAAACCATGCGGCAAGCTGGAGCGGAATACCTGCAGGAAGAAGCTCGTTACCGGGGCGCCAGACCTCGAGTCAAGGCGGTTCTCTCCCCCTTCGGGCTGGACTACGGACTGGCCCCAGGCTCCGGAGAGTTTATCCAGACCGTCTATGGCGGAGAGTCGGGAAGCCTGGCGATGGGTGACGGTTACTATACCTCCGGCGCCTGGACTTCTCCGGTAATCCAGGCCTTTTCGCCCTACCTGGACAAGGCGGCGCCGTCCTGGGAGACGGCGACGGGGCATATGGATCTGGAGATCGGGTTCCGCAGCGGGGCGACCCCGGACGGCTTAACCCAGGCGCCTTTTGTCTCCTTAGCGCCCGGACAAGAACTTGCGCTCGCCCCGTATTTTCAGGTGAACGTTAACCTTCAGGAAACCATCCGGGCCTGGGCCTTGGATGTTGCCGGACAGATAGATGACTTTTCGGCCTATGCCGCAGACCTTTCCCCGGACGGAGGTTTTGAGTCCTACGCCTCGGACGGGCCGGGATGTTTGACCGGATTCAGCCTGGAGGGACGGCTCACTTTACCGGAGCAGGAAATCATTGATCCGGGCGGTTTGCAGGTGGAATTGGCCCGGGACTTCAGTGAACTGAGAGCCGCCGACCACGTCCTGGTTCTGGATAACCGGCTGGGGCAATGGTTGAACCGGCCCGGCAACGCCTATCTCCAAGGGCAGGATCTGACCCAAACGCAACTGACCCTGTACCATGGCTGGGAACTGGCCGACGGCACAGTGGCCTGGCAGCAACTCTACCAGGGGGTGGTACAGAGCCTGGCCGGCATGGCCCACGGCTGGAGGCAACAGCATCGGGTCCGTCTGGAAAGCCAGGATTGGGTGGCGGCGGGGCTCAATCGGATGGTGGGCGCACCCGACGGCACGGGAGCACGACGGCCATTTATGCGGGGCACCTACCTGACCCAGGGAGAGATGATCCGGGTGATTCCCGCAGCGACGAGCGAGATAACCTGGACAGGCAGCGGCAGTGCCTTCCTGCATCTCCTGGGGGCCTACCGGGGAGATTACCCTCAAGACTATGTCCTGGAAGTGGACGCTGGCGGCGAGGTGGGAAGCGCCACGTTCCGGTGGTCCCACGACCAGGGGCAGAGCTGGCAAAAAACAGGATTGGTCGCCGGCGGGCCGGATGCACCGATGCAGTTGGAGGACGGCCTATCGGTTTATTGGACGTCGGGAGTGGGGCAGGACCTGGCTGCGGGAGATCGCTGGAGCTTTACGGCGGTTCCCCAGGTTTACTGCTATCAGGTCTTTGGGGCCCCCTTTGAAGCAATTGCCACGGTCTATCTCGACGGAGAGATAGACGACGACCGGGTAACTGCGGATGCCGGCACCGGCTTAATCCAGGTGAGCGGCAAGAACGTCCAGGTACAAGCCCGGGTGGTCATGGGTCACACCACCCATCCGGTGGATATTGTAACCGACATCCTGGCGGAAGTGGGCCTGAGCCCGGCCATCAACCAGGACTCTTTTGCCCTGGCTAAGAGCCTTACCCCGGAATACACCATCGGGGTGAGGTTTGAAAATGTCACCGCGGCTCAGGCCATCCGGGAAATCGTCCGGCGGTGCCTCTTTGATCTCTGGATCGATTTCGGGGAAATCAAGATCAGGGCGTATCTGGGTGAGCAGTGAGCAGTAAGCAGAAGTTAATGGTGCGCAGTGCGCACCCTACATCAAAGGGATGACCATGGGACGCGTGCAATGGACCCGGGCCTCACAGTTTAATTGGGTCTTCGACAATATGGGAGGGACCCCGCTTCAGGAGGCGGTGGCCGGCAACTGGAATCAAGCCGTGGCCACGGTCCAGGCGGATGGCCGGGTGGCGATCACCGCTCCCAACCCCGGGGGCGGCCAGGTTTACTGGATACGGGGGGTCTGGCCGGTGGATACCCTGTTTCCTTATGAGGGGTTCTGGGCCGACCCCTTGAGCGGGGACGTCACCAACTATTACAGCGGCGGCTCTTTTGCCAATGATGGAGACCTGACCACGGTCACCCTGGGGACGGCGCTGCCGGCCGGAACCCCGGTGCAGCTTTATTACATCTATTTGACCGGGGAGCAATCGCGCAAATATGAACCGCTGAATGATTACCCGTGCATTCGCCGGGCCTACCGGGCCCGGGACGATTACACCTACGATTTCGCGGTGGACCGGATGCTGGACCTGATGGTCTTGCTGCACCTGGCGGGAAGAGAGCGAGGGCAGAATTATGGCCCGTTGATCCAGTTCCTCTGGGATGCCTTTCAGGCTCGGGAGGAGTCCCGCACTTCCCCTCTGATGCATGATGACTTTGAACGGCAGCAGTGGGACCGGGGCGCACACTTACTCTATCGCGGCGCCACCACCGGGGCGGGCGCCTTTCAGGCCTTTCAAAGCGAGCTGGCTCCGAGCCAAAGCGGACGGGCGCTCCATGTCCGGGCAACGCTGCCCACCACGCAGGACGCAGCCTGGTTTGGCTATGGCCTGGATTGGTCTCTGACCGGCAATCCTTTCAAGGCCATGGACCGTCTCACTTTTACCGTACAGGGCAACGCCGACACCTGCCACCTGCATAATGTCACAAAAAATGGCAGCGGCAGCGCCGTTCTGGTGCTCCTGGGAGACTACACCAAGCAGGAGAAGCGGCAATTTGCGGTGGAGATCCAGACTACGGGAGAGGTGGGCTCGGCTACTTTCCGTTGGTCCAAGGACGGCGGGGTCACCTGGGTTGCCAGCGGCTTGGTAAGTGGCGACCGGCAGCACCCGGTAACGCTGGAAGAACAACTTGCCGTGGCTTGGGAGGGCGGAGGGGGCAACGACCTGGTAGCCGGAGACCTCTGGAATTTCTGGGGGGGCGAGCCCGCCATTCATCCCCGGCGCCTGTTGGTGACGCTGAACGATGCCGACCCGGATGATCCGGCCCCTTTCACCCCCCAACATACCTATGTCCATGCCATTCCGGACCGCTTTACCGAGGCGACCGCCTTTGACCTGCCGTTCAGCCAGTTCTGGCGCGTCGACAATATCATCGATGACGCCGACCGGCTCCAGGCCATGTGGGCGCCCTGGTACTCCGCCACCCAGGCGGGGGTTACCGACATCACCGTGGGGACCCGGGAAGCAACCGAGGTAATCCTGGATGAGACCTTTTATACCCAGCGGTACGTCACCTGGGGCCTGTCTCCCTATGTTACCGCGTTTGGGCTGTGGACCGGCCTCGATACCTCACGTTGCACTTCTACCGGCCATGTGAACGTCAACTTTCTCATCAAACCGGAAGTGACGGGAGTCAGCACCCTCACCATCCGGGTCAAAGTTAAGGATGCTCGGGGGAGCTATTTTTATCGGGATGTTCCAGTCCAGGTCAACGCCTGGCAACGGGTGACCGTGAATCTGGACGAGATGCCGCTGGAGTCGGGGGTTAGCCCCCTCACCCATCCCATCCAGGTTGTGGACCTCGGCATCCCCTCCTCTCCCCCTAGTAATGGGGCGATTTCCTTTACCGACCTCAAGTTCGATGACCACGTGACCTTCGCCGCGACAACGCGCCTCAAGGTGCTGGAATTCAAAATGGAGCAGCAGGGCCTGACGGAGCACGAATGGTGGCTGGATGGCGTGGCCCTCAACCTGAGCGCGGTGGACCCTTACCCCTATGCCCCCCGGCTGGCCATCTCTCTGACTGCTCATGGGCAGAACCCCTGGCGGGGACCGACCCTGGTGCATTACGTCCAACCCCTGGCCCCTCATTTGGTGGGAGCGCCGGCTCTGACCCAAACCTATCTCCAGGTTCACGAAGACGCCCAAGCAGAATATACCCGGCGTTACGGCGGGGCGCCGGGCCCCATTATGCCGGTCCACACCCGCAATGACGTGGAAAACATCGCCCTGTGTGGCGGGGAAGATTTTCTCCAGTTTTCCTGGTGGCCGCGCTACCGGGATTTCGGCAAAGTGGCAGGCATGTGGCATTTCAATGCAGGCCTTATAGACGCCTCCGGAAAAGACCATAATCTCACGTGGTCTGCCGACAACCCCACCTATACCGTTGGTATCTGCCAGCCAGGGAACACTGCCCTGAGCTTTGACGGCAGCGGCCAGCACGCATATCTCGATCCAGACGCTGATTTTCAACTGGAAGATCGTGATTTCACCATGGAGGCAGTAGTCAAGTTCAATAGTCTGGGTACCACGATGAGTGTCATGGCCCTTTGGGATCAAGCCAACAATCAACGAAGCTGGCGCTTCTATAAATCAGATAACGATCTGATCTATCTAAGCTATTCCACTGACGGAGTAAACTGCTTTGATATCCCTTTAGCCGGCGCCATAACCGACAGTAATTATCACCACCTCGTCGTCACCCGAACCGGGAATCTCTTGGACCTTTACCTTGACGGCAACCATTCAGGACAGGCCGACATTGGCACGCCCAGTTTTTATAGCAGCATTTAATAGGAGGTAACTCATGGCTTTTCCTACTAACTTAACCAACGCCGTTGACGGCATAACCGATGTAATGGCGGACCACCTCAATACCCTGGAAGCCAAGGTAGGCATTGACGGTTCCCTGGTCACTACCAGTCTTGATTACCTCGTGAAAAATCCCGCCAGCGACAATCCTGGTCACGTCCATAGCGCTTATCAAGTGTCTGGAAGCTACATCACGGCCCTCACGGGTGATGTAGCGGCTTCTGGCCCGGGAAGCGCCGGGGCCACGATTCAGGCGGGGGTTATTAGTCTTGCCAAGATGGCGAATCTGGCAGCCAACAGCCTTCTCGGGAATAACACCGCAGATCCGGCGACGCCCCTGGCATTGTCGGTTGCTCAGGTTAAATCGCTCCTGGCCATTGGCCAGGCCGATGTGGCGGGCCTCACCACGGCTTCTTCCCCCAGCTTTGCGGCCCTGATCGCAGCCTCTTTAACGAGTGCCGGGGCTTTGGGATTAAATGCCGGGGGCTTAAACCAGAACATCGTTTTAACACCCTCTGGAACGGGTTGCACGATCCTCAACGGCAAAGTCGGCATCGGCACGACAAGTCCGGGTTATGCCTTAGAACTCGGGAGCGGCAGTTTAAAACTGCCTGCTGGTGATGCGACCAACTTGCCCCTTGCTTTTGAGCTCGGAGCCTATAGAACCGGCCTTTATGGAGTTTATGCTGGCACTGTAGATGCTGGTATCGCTGTATACTGCGGCGGCACCCAACAAGCATTGATTGGTGGTGGGGGAATTGCTGTAAACGGCTTTAGACGTTTGTCTCCCAATACAACCTTTGAAGTTCAGGCTGATAAAGGAACTAATGCGTCTGGGATGAGGATACGCTACACCGGTCATAAGGCTGATGCATCGGGAACATTTCAATTGCTGCAGATCGGCGAGACCATAGGATACGCTTATATAACTGGTACTGGCGGGATCTTTAGGCAGTTAGCTATTACACCAGTCTATAATCAGACTTCAGGAACTGCTGCGAATACGGATTTATTTATCAATCGCATTGAAACTGCAGTGGGGAGCGGGGCACAATACCTTATTGATGCTCAAGTTGGGAGCCTGAGCAAATTCAATGTGACGAATCTTGGAGGGGGATATTTTGCCGGTAGCGTCGGCATCGGCACAACAAGTCCCAGCGCCGCGGCCCTGTTGCACCTATCCAGCACCACTAAGGGCTTTCTGCCACCGGCCATGGCCACGGCACAAAAAAATGCCATCGGCACCCCTCCGGCGGGGCTGGTGGTTTATGACTCAACCTTAAACAAGCTCTGTGTTTATACCGGAGCCGCCTGGGAAACCATCACGAGTTCGTAAAGGAGATTGTCTATGGCCTTACAAGAAACTCTTGAGGAAAAGGACTTGAGTACCGCCCAAGCCAAGGCCCTGATCGAGCAGGAGAAGCAAGAGCGGGTGAAACGCTGTGAGGCCAAGATTAACCAGGCCTTGCAGGATGAACGCTGTTGTCTTGAGGTGGCGGTATTGATAACGGCACGAGGGAACGTGCCCCAACTAAATATTTTCCCCCAGGATTGACGCTTCGATGAAATACGGCACTTTCCAATATGGAGCGGGGAATAAGTACGGTTCGGCTTCCCGACCTCTTTTCAGAGTGGGACGGATCGATACGGGAGCTTTTCTCAATGGATCTCTGGATTATGCTGCCGTGCACAAAGGCCGGGCCATGTCGGCCTCGGAAGTGGCGGACCGGTGGCAAATCATCCAGGGCCAGATGAACGGCTCGGCGTATCCGGAGGTGGGAAACGGCCTGGGCCAGTATTGGGCCTTCCTGCGTCTGGCGGAATATTTCTTCGTGACCGGCAACGGCGCGGCAGGGGAGATCCTGACGAACTGGGTCACCTGGATCGACACCTATGGCGCGCCTGACGGCAACGGCTGGAAGATTCCCACCCTCTTTTCGGAGTATGGCTTCACCTATGGAGCCTACGATCCGGGGATGGCTGCGTCCGTTGCCCTGGGATGTCTATGGATCTATCTGCGCAACGGCGATAACCGCGCCGCCACCTGGGCCCGGCGGCTTCTGGATGATCTGCGGGAGAACCGTTGGGACCCGGAGTTCGGTGGCTATAAGAGCGACTATCACTATGCCTGGCTCAATGCCCTGGCCATCCGGGCCTTTGGCATTGCGGCCCGGGGCGCGGCGGGGCAGGCTTATCTCTTCCCGTCTCTGCCCGAAGACCGGGAGCATTTTGACGCCTTGATGGCCTGGGTTTTCGCCCATGCGGGAGATGAAAAGCCTAACGTCCTGAACACCGACCTGATCCCCTTTTACTATAGCGAGGCCGTGGATGTTTGGGACAACGCCCCCAACTACCTGGCCACGCGCCAGATGGGCACCCTGGAGGCAGTTGTGGCCATGGCGGGTGCGGCCTTGGAGCATGGCAAGGGCTCCGGGGACTGGGCCTGGTGGCAGAGCCTGCTGGACTTTATCCTGCAGGACCATCTGGTAGGGTTGACCGCCTCACAGATCCGCTCTCTTACCCTGGCCTATGAACAGGCCGGCCCCAAAAACCTGGTGCGGGTGCTTTATGCCAACTACGACCAGGACAATACCAAATATGCTGAGGTCCGGGAGGATGCGACCATCAACTCCTGGGGCGAACAAACTCTGGATCTTGATTGCCGTTATGGTTCGCCGGTGGTCCTGGAAGATCCGGAGGTGGCCCAACTCCTGGCTTCCCGGCTACTGGCGCGCCTGGCGGCCCCCCGGGAGCAGGCCGAGGTGGAAACCTGGCTGGAAGGGGTACGTCTGGAACTGGGCGATACCGTGGCGCTGACCTCTGACTTTCATGGCTTGGACCAGGATGAATTTACCGTAACCGGCAAAGACCTGGACCTGGCGGGGCGGTCGATGCGTCTGAGTCTGGACCGGCCCCTGAAAACATCCTGGGTCTGGGCCGTGGACGCCCCAGGAGGAGCATCTGACGACTGGGCCATCGACGTGGCCAGTTCCTTTGACGATAATTGGGCCTTCCGGGCCGAGGCCGGGTAATTCCGGGAAGAGTCGAAACCCTCTTCCCGCCATATTCCAATCAGGTAAAAGCGAGGTTAATCCATGTCTCTGATTCACCTTCCCCAGACCAAATGGGGCAGCGGCACCGGCCGCCAGGTTATTTTGAAAGGCGATTTCGCCGAGATCGAGCAGGCGGTGTTGGAGGCCTTCGAACTCACCCGGGGACCCGGAGTGGAATTTGTGGACAGCGCCACCGTTCGGGTCAATGCTACGCCGGATTGCAAGGTCCGGGTCATGATGTCCGGCTTTCCTTCCCCCCTGACCCGGGGCCAGTGGGTGGATGGGGGCTTGAGCGATGGCCGCTACCGGGAGAATGCGGCGCCCGCGAGCCTCAATCTGGCCACCGCCGGGAATCTCTGGGGCAGTGAGAAGTCCAACCAGTGGTACGCGGTCTATGCCCTGGCGGGACCCACTGACACTCTGTTTACCCTGAAGGCCATGCCGGTGATCCGGGTGGCTTCTCAGGCCAGCCAGGTAATCACCTTGAGGGACAATCCCAACGGGGCCAACATCGGTTACGGGTTTACCGCCAATGAATTGGTGGGGGGCTGTCTTCTGGTCCTCAGCGGCGCTTCTCGGGGCCTGATCCGAGTCCTCACCGCCAATAATGGCGACAATGCCACTGCCGGGACCATTACCTACGGCGGTGCCGCTCTGACCCTGGCTCAGGGAGATTGGGGCATCATTTTGCCGGCCACTAATTTCCGGTATTTAGGGATGGTCTTTAACGATGCCACCGGCAACCTGGTGCCCTTTTACCAGGATGCGGGGCGCACCAGTTATGCCAGTTCCCGGCAGTTGGTGGCCGGACCCATTAATGGCTACACCCCCGTGGATCTGGGGCTGGTGGCGCCGCCCACGGCCTGCCGGTTGGAAGGTTATGCCGCAGCGGCAGGCGGATACGACGTGAAGCTGGCCGTATCCTATGACGGCAGCACTCCGGCCCTGGTGGTCCATGGCAACCCGCCGGCCACCGATTTCCAGGGAGCGCGAGGAGCTTTCGCCTTTGCCTTACGGGTCTTGGACGGCGGGCGAGTTTACCTCACTAATGATAATACCGCCAATCAGGCGGTCAAAATCACGGGCTGGGGGGAATGATGAGGCTGGATGGTAAGAAAACCTAGATCACCGCAGTGTCGGTATGTGGGTTATCCATACCGGCCAGTATTAATCCGTGGGCATAATTTTCTACCGATAACTTTTAAACGATGACAATCCAATGGAGCTAGACATTCAAAGTCAAGACGCCTTTCGTGATCTTAAAAGGGCTGAAATTAATCAAACCAATTAGAGGAGCACTATCATGCCTAAATCTGACTGGACCAACACGATGGAAAACGGCCCTAAACCAGGGATTCCTCTCTCCCCTACCATTGCGGGCATCACTTGGAACGGTCTTGCCGGCACCATGAAAGTGACCATGCCGACAAACGACATCGACCAAGGCGCCCTCACTACTCCTTTGGTCGATATCCTTGTGCAGTTTTGCAAGAAGGGAGAGGCCATCGAAAATGGCGTGATGGTGCAGTTTCCAGGAAGCTACCCTGCCGGTTCCGAACAAGTTGTAGCCGTTAATGTCCCGGCTTTTGGTTTGTACGAATGGCGGGCGCAGGTCGATAACACGGTGGTTTAATGTCAATTTCGCCCTGGTCTGAGTCCATGGTCTCAGGGCCAAAAAAGAGGTGGTTTATGACCCCAGTTACTATAACCATACCATCGTTTACTCTGAATGGCTGGAAGACTTATGTCTGTGCTGCAGCCCTGATAGGGCTCTCAGTAGCTCGTAATCTCGGCTATATCACAACTGACCTTTATGACATCCTACTCCCGATTGTGGGCGGAGGAGGTTTGGCGGCACTCCGATCTGCCGTCACCAAAAGCGGGCCGCAATCTATTCTGGATGGGGTCAGCAACTTAGTCACGGCAGCTATTCAGATGCAGCATCCTTTACAAGCGCCTGAAACGAAACCGCCCGCACTGGGGCTGGCGGCGCTGGCTGGGGCTATGCCTGTTACCCAGGGTAATGTTGGCGGAAACGGGTAAGGAATGAAACGGAGGAGGGACAAGACATGGCACCCTCACTCCCCCAACCGGATTTCGGGATAATATTATGCAATATCAAGATCTCAGTGCGCATGTGGGGACTTTGGTTTCGCTGCTGGGTATCTTTGCCGGGGTGAGCGCCATGCTGCTATGGCGTATGCTGGTGCGCATGG
This sequence comes from Desulfobaccales bacterium, assembly GCA_041648175.1. Lineage (NCBI taxonomy): Bacteria > Pseudomonadati > Thermodesulfobacteriota > Desulfobaccia > Desulfobaccales > Desulfobaccales bacterium. Next base: position 35,849 of record JBAZPO010000008.1, read on the forward strand.
AAAAAAAACTGGACGACCTGGCCAACCATACCTTTACTTGCCGTCAGGAACTGGGGGAGCGTTTTGTTCCCCGCTTTGAGCATGAAGTGGAGCACCAGGGCATGTGGGAAGCTCTGAATTACCACGGCCACGATATGCGGGGGAGGGTAGTGCGATGACCGAAGATCGGGTGGACTATTTTGTCAACCATTTACACGTGACCTGCCTGACCCTGCTCCGGCTCAAGAAAGTGGACGCCTACGCCCAGGACCCCGGTTTCATGGAACTCCTGGGGGGGTTTCTCAACCATAGCCGCCAGTTAATGGACCTGATCCGGGACCGGGAAGAATTGGGCAAGGCAACCCAGGGCCGTTACGCTCATCCCTGCCGGCTGGGCGCAGCCGTTGGGGTCGCACGCCACACCCCATGATGTTTGGGGCCGCAGCCTCTCCTGGGAAAAGAAGGCATATAGGAAGGGACGGGGGCATTTGTCCCCCGTCCTTCCCTGGGGTGGTTACAGCCCCCCGGGAATAAAAATTATGGGATTCATGCCTGCGCCTGCAATTCCTCCCGGATCACCTTGCGCAAAGTCTCTTCCAGCATTTTGTCATGGTGCTGGATATAGGCTCTCAAGGCATCATTCATCATAGTCTGATAATTACCGCCCCCTCTTGAATTCACCTGCTCCCTGAACCAGTTCAAGGTATCGGTATCGATCCGGATAGTGATGCGGGTCTTGCCGGGTTGCACCGGCGCCACTGGACCACGTTTGCCCTGGCTAAAATCATATTCTTTTTTCATAAATGCTTATCTCCCTCCGAGTTTAGCCTTCTGCCTTGGTTGGTTCCATTTTATGTACACGTTTATATGTACGCTTGATTCCTTTGTCAAACGGGAAATAGCTTGATCCATCCTTTAATCTGCTTCTCATTCTCCCGATCACCTCTGCAAACTCTCCGTCTTGGCTGATAGCTGACAGCTATCTCCAACCCCCTCCGCCCTTGACGGTCACTGGTTTTTTTGATAGGCCTGTGCATAACAGGGACGGTGGGCATGAACCTCTTAGACTTGGGAATTATTGTTCTTCTGGCCTTGATTACCTTGCGGGGCTATTATCGAGGCTTCTTTCAAGAAGTGGCGGTCCTGGTGGGGATCGTGGGGGGCGTGGTGGTGGCCGCCCATGTCTACCTCCGCCTGGCCGAGTTAATCCGGCCCTGGATCACCGACCCCCTCTATGCCCGCTGGGTCGCGTTCGCCGTGATCTTTGTGGCCGTTTATTGGCTCACCCGGTTAGTGGCCCATTTTCTCCAACGGGTCCTTTACCATCTCTACCTGGATTTTTTTGACCGGCTCCTGGGTGGGACTTTTGCTCTGGCCAAAGGGGCGCTGTTGGTGGGGTTCGGTCTGATGTTCCTGGGGGTAGTGCTGCCCAAGAACTCCCACCTGTTTCAAGGTTCCGTAGCGGCTCCCCACCTTATGTCATTCTCCCGTCAAGCCTTGGGACTGCTGCCGCCGGAGTTCAAACAGCGCCTCAACGATTATCTAAAAGAATGGCGCCAGCCCCGGGAAAAACACCAGGCCGAAGAGTTCAAACCCCGGGAGGATGGCGCGCCCCAGCCCCCGGCTACCCCCTGGCCATCATTGGGGAAGTGGTCCCGAGCCTGAGTCGGCTGCCGTGGGGGTTAGCCATCTCACAATCTCTCTTTCTGGAGTCTATCGATATGACCGGCAAAGACCGCGATCCAGGTGCGGCGCTGAATGAATTTGTGGCCATTGTGCAACGGTTGCGGGCTCCGGGGGGCTGCCCTTGGGACGCTAAACAGACCCCGGAAACGTTAAAGACCTATCTGCTTGAGGAAGCGTATGAATTGATTGAGGCTCTGGACAGCGGCGATCCTCTCAAAATTAAAGAAGAACTGGGCGACCTGTTGCTGCACCTGGTCTTCTTGAGTGACCTCTACCAGGACCGGGGTGATTTCTCCTTGACGGAAGTGACCGCGGGGATCACCGCCAAGATGATTAATCGCCATCCCCATGTGTTTGGGGAGGCCACGGCCGAGACCCAGGAGGACTTGCGGCGTATCTGGCGGGAGGCCAAGGTCCGGGAAGGCAAGGAACCGGCGCCTCCGTCACTGGGTAAGGTCTCTCCGGCCTTGCCGGCCCTGATCCAGGCCCAGCGGCTGGGTGAAGCCGCGGCCCGCATGGGGTTCGATTGGCCTGATATTAAAGGAGCCCTGGAGAAAGTGGAGGAAGAATGGCAGGAACTGCGGGAGGCCCTGTCCCAGCCCGCCAATCCGGCCTGGGAGGAAGAATTGGGGGACCTGCTGTTCTCCCTGGTCAACGTCGCCCGTTTCCTGAAAGTCGACTCCGAGGGGGCCCTGAGGCGCACCATTTATAAGTTTATCAAGCGGTTCAACGTAGTGGAACGAACTTTGGCCAAGGCCGGCAAGACTCCCGAAACCGCCACCCTGGAGGAGATGGACGCCATTTGGGAGGCCTGTAAAAAGGAGAAAACCGGATCAAAGTGAGACTCGGGGCCTGGGGCGGTTTTTTCCGAGAATCCTTGTCAATCCAGAGAAAAAGTGATAGATTCAACAAAATTAAGGGTTTAATGAGATATGCCAGCCAACCGGTCCCGGGGAGTTTTTCGCCTGAGCCTGACCATCGTGGTCATTGTGGCCGGGACCATTGTCTTATCCACTCTCTTTTACACCTTCTGGCAACAACTCAACCGTAAAGTCGAAGTCACCCTCCAGGAACAATTCAACCAGCAGCAATTGTTTTTGGCCCGCAAAATCGCCGACAATGTGGAGTCCTATTTCGACTTCCTGGAAAATGCCCTGATGGGTTATGCGGGCCTGTTCCAGATGGTCTCACCCGATGACCAGGAGTTGACAGCCGCCTTGCATGAACGATTTTCCCGGCATCAACGGTTTGGCCTCCTGGCGATCCGCCGCTACAACGCCGCCGGCGTGGGGGTGCAGGTCTTCAGCACTTCCCCTGCTCCATCTAAACCCGGCAGCCTTGCCTTACCCCCTGTCTTTCTTGACTGGGCCAAAAATCCGGCGAACCGGGACAAGCTGTTCCTGAGCGAAACCTACGTGGACTCTGATTCTCCCTGGAAGGGCCGCAGGGTTATGCGATTTTTGACCCCCCTTTATTTGCCGGGTCCAAATTCCCAATTAACCGGAGTGCTGGAGTTTCTGATCAACCCGTTTTTCATCTGCGAAAAAGTCGTTTCCGATGTTAAATCCGGCCAGACCGGCTATGCCTGGATTATCGATCAGGATGGGGTATTTCTGGCTCACTTCGAGAAAAATTTTGTCGGCAAAGATGCCATTAAGGTTCGGCTAGAGCGCAATCCCGATATCACATTTAAAGGTCTCCGGGAGATTCAAGCTGACATCCTGGCCGGCAAGGAAGGTGTGGGCGAATACACCTCCGGCTGGCACCGCCAGCGCCTGGGAGAGACTCCCAAGCTGGTGGCCTACACCTCCATCAAATTTGAGAAGGGCCTGATCACCGGCGTCACTGAAGTCCAGGACCCCAAGCACAATCTCTGGGGGGTGGCGGTGGTGGCCCCCGTGGCTGAGGTGTCCGGGAGCGTGGGACAGGTCATGCACCAGGAATTATTTCTGGTGGGCCTCTTCTTCATCGTCTTGTTGGTGGCCAGTGGGACGCTCATCGGCACCGCTTTTTTCTGGAATAAAAGCCTGACCCGCCAGGTGGAGTTGAAGACCCAGGAGTTGCAGGATTCCCATGAGCGCCTCTTGCGCTCGGAACGGTTTGCCGCGGTGGGAGAAGCCGCGGCTTATGTCAGTCATGAGATCAAGAATCCCTTATTGGTCATCGGGGGGATGGCCCACCAGGTGGAGCGGCGTCTCCCCGATGACCCGGCGGCCCAGGAGAAATTGCGCATCATCCAGACCGAAGTCAGGCGCCTGGAGTCTTTTCTGGGGGAACTGCGGGATTTCTTGCGTCCGGCCCTGCCCACCAAACAGGAAGTTAATGTCAACGAGGTGATCCGGGATGTCAAGGCCTTGATGGGAGATGCTATCCAGGAAAAGGGGGTGGTCCTGGAAGATCGGTTGGACCCCAACCTGCCGCCCATTGAGGTCGATCCCAACCAGATCAAGCAGGTTCTGCTCAACCTGGTCAAGAATGCCGTGGAAGCTACCGAAGGCCAGGGCAAAATTCTGGTGAGCTCCGGAGCCAAAGATGGCCAGGTGTGGTTTGCCGTCCAGGATACGGGCAAGGGAATGAGCGAGGACATCCTGGAAAAGATCTTCAACCCTTTTTATACTACCAAGGATAAGGGCACCGGCTTAGGATTGGCGGTGATCAACAAGATTATCACCGATCACCACGGCACCATCACCGTGGACAGCCAGGCTGGGTCCGGTAGCACCTTCATGGTAAAATTGCCGCAAAAAGGGGCTAACACTGAGCAAGCGCTCGCCTAACCTCGGAACCGTTCTCCAACCGGAACAGCGTAAACGCCGCCGGGAGCGCCTCCTCATCGCCATATTGCTGGTACTGGTGGTGGCCATCACCTCCGTGGAGATTCATCTGGTGCGTCGGGGTGGCCAGCCGGTGACCGGCAGTCTCCTGGCTTTCGGCCTTCTCAATATAAATACCTTTCTCCTGCTCCTCTTCACCTTTCTTATTTTCCGCCATCTCTCCAAGCTCTTTTTGGAGCGGCGCCGCAAAGTCTTCGGCTCCCGGCTGCGCACCCGACTGGTCCTTTCTTTCATCACCCTGACCTTGCTTCCTACCCTGTTTCTCTTCTTCATGGCCTGGCAACTGATTTCCAGCCGGGTGGATTATTCTTGGGACCGCCAGGTGGAGCAGTCTCTGAGTCAGGCCCTGGCCGTGAGCCGGGACGTGGGCCAGCAACTGAAGGGCAAGCTTCTGGCCTGCGGCCGGGTGGTGAGCCTGGAACTCACCAGCCAGGAAGACTTGAACCGGGAAGATCGGGCCGCGCTGGAAGGTTTTCTCACGGCGCGCCGGGAGACCTTCCAGTTGTCGGGCGTGGAGATACTTAACCTCCAAGGGGCGGTGGTAGCCTCGAGCTTCGCGCCGGACCTGGGAAGCCTGCCGGCCAATATCGCTCCGGACAGTGACCTGGCCGTTCCTACGCCGGAAAAAATCATTCGGCAAATCATCCCGAAGGGGGAACTTCTGACCCTGTCGGTACCCTTCCGGGACGACGAGGGCACTGTCGAAGGTTATGTGCTGGTGCGGCAACTCATCCCCCAGGCCCAACTCCTCCAAATTGCCACCGCGGCCAAGAGCCTCCAGGACCTGAGGCGGAGGCACCTGCTTTTCAGTCCCGTCAAGGTGAGCCATTACCTGACTTTAATCATCGTCACCTTGATCGCCATCATGGCCGCCATTTGGCTGGCTTTTTACATGGCTCGGGAGATCACCACCCCCATCCGCCAGTTGGCCGAAGGCACCGTGAAGGTGGCAGGGGGGGATTATGATATCCATATCGATCAGGAGGGCCGGGACGAAATCGGCTTTCTGGTGCAATCTTTCAACAAAATGACCCATGACCTGGCTCAGAGCCAGACGCAGTTAGCCTTGGCTTACCGGCAGTTAAGCGACAGCCACGCCCTGATTTCCACCCAGAAGCGGGATATGGAGATCCTCCTCAAAAACGTGGCCGCGGGGGTGATCGGTATCGATGCCGAAGGCCGGGTGACCAATATCAACGATTCCGCCGCCCAGATGCTCCGGGTCAAGCGGGAAGAGGTCCTGGGCCAAGACGGCCGGGTGCTCTTGCCCCCAGGGGAGTTCAACCGCGTGGCCGAAGTGGTGGCTGCGGCCCGCAAGTCCAGACGGGGCATGGTGGAGAAGCCTCTGCACCTGGTTTTGCCGGACCAGACCCTTTACCTCCTGGTCAAAACCACGGTGCTCAAGGATGACGCAGGCCGGGACCTGGGAGCCGTGCTGGTTTTCGAGGATTTGACCGAGTTAGAGAGGGCGCAGCGGCTAGCGGCCTGGCGGGAGGTGGCCCGGAGGATCGCCCACGAAGTGAAAAACCCCCTGACCCCCATTAAGCTGGCGGCCCAACGCCTGCAGCGCCGCTTCAACGGCCGGCTGGGGGAAGACGACCAGATCTTTGGGGAATGCACCCAAATTATTATCAACCAGGTGGATGAACTCAAAAACCTGGTTAACGAATTTTCCCGGTTTGCCCGGCTGCCTCAGTTGACGTTAGCACCTCAGGATCTCAACGCCCTGATCCAGGAAACCCTGCTCCTCTACCAGGAGGTCCAGCCGCGCATCACCCTTGATTTTCAGCCTGACGTTGACCTCCCACTCCTGCTCCTGGACCGGGAACAGGTGAAAAGGATGCTCCTCAACCTGATGGACAATGGCTTGGCCGCCATCAAGGGGACTGGCGCCATCACCGTGTCGGTGAAAGGGAACCTGTCCCAGGAGCGGGTGAAGCTCATTGTCGCCGATACCGGCTTGGGCATCCCGGACCGGGACAAGGACCGAATCTTCGAACCCTACTTCTCCACCAAACGGGGCGGCACCGGCCTCGGTCTGGCCATTGTCAATTCCATCGTGAGCGAGCACCAGGGCTTCCTCCGGGTGGAGGACAATATGCCCCGGGGCACCAGGTTCATCATCGATATTCCTATGCATAAGGCCGAGTATGTCGGGAACGCTGCTAGTAGTTGACGACGAGCCCCAGATTATCCAGGCCGTCTCGGGCATCCTGCAGGACGAGGGCTTCGAGGTGCTCACCGCGCCCGACGGGGAGACCGCCCTGAAGTTGGTGGGCGAGCGGGTCCCGGACCTAGTGCTCCTGGACATCGCCCTGCCGGGTATGGATGGGTTGGACGTCCTCCAGGAATTGAAGCGCCTCCATCCCTATCTGCCGGTGGTGATGATTTCGGCTTACGGCTCGGTGGAAAATGCGGTCAGGGCCACACGCCTGGGGGCCTATGACTTTATCGAAAAGCCGCCCCATGCCGACAAAATCCTTCTGACGGTGCGAAACGGCCTGGAACTGGCTCGCCTGTCCGAGGAAAACCGGCGGCTGCGGCAACAGACGGCCCCGACCCGGGAGATTATCGGCAAAAGCGAGCCCATCCGCAAGCTGCGCGAGGCCCTGAATGTGGTGGCGCCCACCAACGCCTCGGTGCTCATCACCGGAGAAAACGGCACCGGCAAGGAACTGGTGGCCCGGGCCCTCCACGCCTATAGTAAGCGGTCCCACCGGACTTTTGTGGAGGTCAACTGTGCCGCCATCCCTGAAGATCTCATCGAAAGCGAGCTCTTCGGCCACGAGAAAGGGGCCTTTACCGGGGCCACGGACCGCCACCGGGGTAAGTTCGACCTGGCCCACGAAGGCACCCTCTTTTTAGACGAAATCGGCGATATGAGCCTGAAGACTCAGGCCAAGATCCTGCGCATTCTGGAGGAACAGCGGTTTGAGCGGGTGGGGGGGCAGCGGCCCATCCAGGTGGATGTGCGCATCATCGCTGCGACCAATAAGAATCTGGAAGAGGAGATTGCCAAAGGCGCGTTCAGGGAAGATCTTTACCACCGCATCAACGTCATCCCCCTCATTGTCCCGCCCTTGAGGGAGCGCCGGGAGGACATCCCGCCCTTAGCCACCCACTTCCTCAAGGAACTGGCCCGGGAGGAAAACGCCCCGGCCAAGACCTTCAGCCCCCAGGCCCTGGAAGCGTTGGCCGCCCAACCCTGGCCGGGCAACGTCCGGGAGTTGAAAAACTTCGTCTGGCGCCTGGGCATTATGAGTCCTAAACCGGTCATCGACCTGGCCGACCTGCCCTTCAACGCTCCGGCCTCCGCCCCGGAGGAAGGCGGCGAGGGCGAATTCATTGACCCGTTTCTCCAGGTGCCGTCCTTCCGGGAGGCCCGGGCCCTGTTTGAAAAGCAGTTCCTGCGGCGCAAACTGGAGGAATGCCGGGGCAACGTCAGCCTGCTGGCCGAAAAGATCGGCCTGGAGCGCTCCCACCTCTACCGCAAACTGAAGAGCTACGGCCTGGAGCCGGGGAAGTAGGGAAACCAAGAAAACCGAAATGGAATAAGAGAGGATGGTAATTATAGCAGTTGCCAAAAATTCTTTCTGATTGCTGGATTTCTAAATCCCCCTAAATCCCCCTTTTTCAAAGGGGGACTTTTAAAGCAATTCCGCTAAGTTCCCCCCTTTGGAAAAGGGGGGTTAGGGGGATTTAGCTTCTTAGACAGTGTACCTTGAAGGAAAAAACTTTTGGCAAAGCTATGTATTCTTTCTCTGAATGAAACAGGAGGATCTGTCATGGGACCCGCACTGGCAATTATTTTGAAAGAGCTGCGACTCCGCTTAGAAAGGTTATATGGTGATCGCCTCATCCATCTCCGTCTTTATGGCTCCCAGGCTCGCCGGGATGCCACACCGGGGTCAGATATTGACGTGCTGGTGGTCTTGCGGGGACAGGTGTCACCCTGTGAGGAAATCTCCAGGACCGTTAATGATGTGGCCGAGATTTCATTAAACCACGGGGTTGTCATCGCCTGTGTGTTTGTCTCCCAGGAAGCCTATGAACACGAACAGAGTCCTCTTCTCTTGAATGTGCGGCAGCAGGAGGTTGCCATTTGAAGACCGAGGTGGCTGATCTGCTTTTCCAGGCTCAAGAGAGCCTTGCCGCCAGGATATTACACCGCGAAAAATTTCATGGCTTTGCGGCAGCCAGGGCCTATCGCCAATGCTTAAGTGAACAGCATTGGATTTAGGGGGATTTGGATTTTACGGTAAAGCCTGCGGCTATCAATTTACCTGGTTGAACGCATTTTCCTATGAGGTGCCACAAACCTATCAGGAGCTTCAGGCGCCTATCCCTCCCTCCTACTCCAGCCCCTGCTTACGGCGTTGTTCGTACTCTTGCATACAAGACCAAAATTGTTCACCGCTGGGGCCTTTCACTACCTGGCAAACGTTTTGGCCCTGGGCCAAAGAGAGATATTTTTGATAAGCCAATTCATCCCCGATATATAAGGTGTTGAATTTCTCATCGTTATAAACATAATGAGTGCTGCCATTGGTCTCGAAGGTCGTAATTTTCCCTATGGGAATATTGTTCATCAGGGCCGCCCGGCTGCGGGTATAATCCTGGTACACCGGCAACTTCTTAAAGCCCGCTTGTTCCAGCAGATACGTCGTTGTTACCGTTTGCTGGGTGGTGGGCCCGTAAGAGGTGCACCCGCTGAACAGCACGATAAAAAGCATTCCCCAGACCGCCACGTTCATCCTGGCTTTCCGCCCCTCCGCCATCATGCCCTCCTCTGAGTTCGAATGACCTGTGCCCCTCGGCACCCAAAAGGAAGAGGGGTGGTTAATCATAGACCACCGGTTCATATTGTCAAGCAGGTTTGGCACAATCTGAGGATAGACCCCGAAGTGAGGATAGCTCGAAGATTCACCTAAAAACCGCAAAGGAACAAAAAGCCCTCCCAAACCGGAGCTTGGGAGGGCGACCTGAAACCTGAAACCCAAAACCTTTCTAAATCGGTGCGCCTACTTCGGCCAGAGTCTGGAAATAAACCCGGCGGATCAGGTGCAGGCGCTTGTGAAAACAGAGCCCCAGTTCCATGCAGGCGTTGTAAAAGGATTCACGGCTGAATTTCATGGAGACCAAACGGGCCGCGGCGTCCCTGGTAATCGCCTGGCGGAGCTCATTGACCTTCTGGGCCGCCTCCCCCAGTCCTTCCCACAGGGGCACCAGGACGACGTCCGACTGTTCTTGCAGGCGGGCAATTTCGGCTTGCACCCGTTGCATGGCCTGGAGAGGGCTGGCCTCCGTCTTCTCCGGGTTGGTTACCTGCACGACCTCCACTCCCAGACGTTCCAGGAACTTAATGAGAAAATCCTTGGGTCCCTTCTCCCAAGTGCAGAGGTTCCAGACGTCACCGGGGATGCCGACCTTGGGGGTCCGCCCCTTTTGCGGCAGCATCTGGCGCAGCTGTTGCCCCCGGGTATAGAGCCGCTCTTTCAGTTGCTGGAAGTATTTGTTCCTCTTGAAGGTGGCCTTCCATAGGATGATACGGCCGTAAGCCTTCATTTTGGCGAAGAACAAGTCCCGGGCCACGAGGCGTTGAAACACCGAGGTCCAACTGTAAAACTTCTTCATGGCCCGGTTGGTTTCCATCTGCAGTTCATAGGGGGTGAACTGCCGGGGTTGGAACACCGTGTGGTGGCCGTCGTACTGGCTCCAGTCCCGGCAGATGATGCGGTTCTGAGCCTCTATTTCTTTGAAGAACGGGGTGCCGGGCAACGGGGTAAGGATCAGGTATTGCAGGGAGTCCAGGTTCAATTGGCGGGAAACCTTCACGGTGTCCCGGATCACCTGGTAGTGGTCCTCCTCGGAGCCGAACACGAACATACCGTGGACATTGATGCCGAAGTGGTGAAAATTATTCACGCAATCCTTGATGCCTTGCACGGTCTGAGACTTGTTATAGGCCTTCAAAGTGGCCGGGTTGATGGATTCCAATCCGACGAAGACGATGTAGCAGCCGCTCTTGGCCATGAGAGCCAGGAGTTCCGGGTCCTTGGCGGATTCCACCCGCACCTGGGCGCTCCATTCGATTTTTATGCCTTCGGCGATGATGCGCTCGCACAATTCTTTCGTGCGCTTGCGGTCGGCCGTGAAGTTGTCGTCGCAGAAAAAGACGTGGCGGCTCTCAAGACCGTTCTGGCGAATCTCCGCAATCACCCGATCGATGGAATTGACCCGGTGCTGGCGCCCGAAGAGTTGGATAACCGAACAGAAGCTGCAGTTGAAGGGGCAGCCCCGGGAGGTGGCGATGGACACGACGCCTCGGTTATTTTTAGCCTTCCAGCCGTGAATCAGATTGTAGTTGGGGATGGGGAGGGCATCCAGGCTTCCCAGGAACGGGCGCCAGGGGTTCTGATGCATGATATCCCCGTCCCGGTAGCAGAGATTTTTGACGTCCGCCGGATCTCCGCCGTTTTCCAGGACGTTGATCAACTCCGGCAGGGCTTCCTCGGCCTCGCCGCAGATGACATAGTCGGCGTGCTCCAGCCCCTCCAGGGGCAGGAAACTGGGGTGCGCGCCTCCTAAGACCACCGGCAGTCCCTGGGCGCGATAAAAATCCGCCAATTCATAGGCCCGGGGGGCCGTGGAGGAGATGCTGGAGATGCCCACCAAGTCGGGTTGAAAGTCCAGGGTGGCGTAATCGGGCCTGGAAATTTCCTCCACCACCACTTTGACCTCGATCCCCTGCTGCTCCAGGATGGTTCCCAGCAACAGCGACCCTAACCGGGGAATGGCCACCCGGCTGAAGATATGTTCCTGTGGAGACCGGGGTTCGATGAACAACACCTTTTTAATGGGCCGCGTCATGTCTTACTCCTTCTGGTAAATCTCACTCTTCGAGGGCGAGTTCAAAAAAAACAATCCCCTCCCCGGCCTGGTCCTCAGGCCCGGTGAAAGGCTCAATTATATGGGAAAGTTAGATGGATCCTTTTACCACTGTAAAGGGGGGCGGCGCGAATGTCAAATTAATTCTCTGTGTCCGCACTATGAGGAAAGCATGAGACAGCAGACTCCCTCGCCAGGAAGGAGTCTGCCGCAATTGTGCCTTAACTTCTGAAACTGGGAGGGTGTTCTAGACGCAACCGGTGGGTTTCGCCAATCCCGCCATCTTACAAGCGCCTTTGCCCGGTCCTGAGGGAAAGAGCTCATAGATATGTTTCAGTTTGTAGCCGGTTACCTTGGAAAGAATCCGGACCATGGGGGCAATGCCGTTCTTCTTGTAGTAATCCTGGAGCATGTTGATGACTTTCCAATGCTCATCGTTCAGCTCAGCGATGCCTTCGGATTCCTTGACGTAGTCCACCCACTCTTCATTCCACTGATCCAGGTTCTCCAAAAAGCCGTCTTCATCTACCGTAAAGGTTTTGCCTTTGAATTCCACGGTGGCCATTAAGCGATATCCTCCTTCAATATTTTACTCGCGCAGTTTTAGTTTTTGATTTTCAAAGTTATGTCATTGTGAAATTTTTGTCAAGCATTAAAAATTCACGAAGCCCTTCCCTAGCGTGCCGGGCCCGCCTCTGGAAAGATCTTTCCCGGATTCATTATGTTGAGGGGATCAAAGGCCGCTTTGATGCGCCGTTGCAGGGCCATAGCGGCCTCAGACACCTCCAGCCCCAGGTAAGGGGCCTTGGTGAGACCGATGCCGTGTTCGCCGGACAGGGTGCCGTTCAATTTTCGCACCATGGCGAATATGTCCTCCACCGCCAGGTGCACCGCCTCCCGTTCCCGGGCCACCTGATGATCGTACAAGACATTGACGTGCATATTACCGTCCCCGGCATGGCCGTAGCTGGGAATGATCAGCCCATGGGTTCGGCCAATGTCCTTAAGGGCGTCGATAAGCTGAGGAATGGCCCCCAGAGGCACCACCACGTCCTCACTCACCTTATTGGGCTTCACCTTTAAGAGCGCCGGTGAGATAACTTTACGGGCCTTCCAGAGTTGCTCGGCCTCCTCTATAGTCTTAGCCCTAAGGACCAGCCCGGCTCCTTGCTCCTTACAGAAATCGGCGATCCGGGCGGCCCGGTTTTCCACGTCCTGGGGTTGGCCGTCCACCGCGATAAGCAATAGTGCAGCGGTCCCCTCCGGCAGTTCAAAGGGCAGCATCTCCTTGACGCAGGAGAGCGTCACGTGGTCCATGAACTCCAGCGCCGTAGGGGCCAGGCCCGACCGTAAGATCAGGCTGACAGCCTCCGCCGCGGCATTGAGGGTTGCAAATCCCGCGGCCAGGGTCTGGCGGGCCGGGGGTTTGGACACGAGTTTCAGGGTGATGCGGGTAATCACCCCCAATGTGCCTTCCGACCCCAAAAACAGGCGGGTGAGGTCATAGCCCACCACGCCCTTCATGGTGCGGGTCCCGGCAGAGATAAGCTCGCCCGTGGGCAGCACCACTTCCAGCCCCAGGACATAATCCCGGGTGACGCCATACTGCACCGCCACCGCACCTCCGGCGCACTCTGCGACGTTCCCGCCGATGGTGCAGAACTCAGCGCTGGCTGGGTCCGGTGGATAATACAGCCCCTCGGCCTCAACCGCGGCCTTCAGTTTCCCCAGGATAACCCCGGGCTCCACCACCGCCACCAGGTCGTTTTTGCTAATCTCGATAATGCGGTTCAACCGGGTCAGGACCAGCACCACCCCGCCCTCGATGGGCACCGCGCCGCCGCTCCGCCCCGTCCCCGCGCCCCGGGGCACCACGGGAAACCGGTGCTCGTTGGCCAGCCGCACAATCGCCGCCACCTCCGCCGCCGACCCTGGAAAAACCACCACATCCGGCATCCGCGCCCGGTCCGTGGCATCAAAGGCATAGCACCAGCGCTCCTCGGGGGTGGTGAGGATATGCTCGGGGCCAACGATGGCTTTGAGTTCAGAAATTACGTTCTCGGAAATCATATACCAAGGTAAGATACCAGAAAACATTAATCAGAGCATGATAAGGCGTAATTCTTCTAACTCCCTCCCCCTTGATGGGGGAGGGTTGGGGTGGGGGTGAATGGCATTGCTGTTTCGCTCCGAGTTATAATTATAAGGCTATAAAATTACAAATATAGAGCATATTTCACTAGTTAACAGATATTGACAATCAAGCGCCAATGATTATAAAAACACTAAAGGAGACTTGCCATGAAAGCTTTCTTTCTTGCTCTGTTGGTGACTATCGCCTTTACTATCATAAGCTGTGCCACAACTCCTCCCCAGGAAGAAACCGCCAACCAACAGAAGTGGCAACAGGAAATGGAGGTAATCCTGCCCAGAGGAGGGGCCAGATAATTTTTGATTCTGGTTTCTGGTTTTTTCTGGTTCCCAAGCTTCAGCTTTTTTTTCTGGTTCCCAAGCTCCAGCTTGGGAACCGCTTTTTCCTGCGAAGCTCTGCTTCGCTTAAAAGCTTGGTAATCCTGACTGACGCTCACGTCGCCAAGCAGATCTTGGATGCTAGATACGTCCATAAACATGAACTTGGGGACGAGGGAAAATTATTTACTATTCTGCGATATTTACTTTAAGTTGACTATAAGTTTTTCTAAGTTTATATCGTCGTCTGGGTCAGACCCTGTAAAATCAATGTAATGAATTACTCGCAACTGGCGTGGAACTCGGACCCCTTCATAGAGTACAGGAACTATCTTCTTTTTTGAGTCCAAAGCCGTAAGGAGTTCACCTCGAACTTCTAATGACTCTAAAGAATTCGTTGATAAGATTATGAGTAACGTTCTGCAGTCGTCGAGGGCTTTATCAATTTCTCGGTCATAATCCGCGCCAAGTGGGAGATTCCACTCGTCAACCCAAAGATTTACACCTCGGTCTTTGAGATTTTTAGCCAGTTTTAATGCAAATTCTTTGTCTTTTCGGGCGTAAGAGAAAAAAATGAAACCGCTCGAACTCTCAAGGTGACGTACCTCGCTCGGCTTTTCTCTAACGGGCTCTGCAACGGCCTGACCGGCAGGCTCCTCGACTACAACGTGCTCTGGTAGAATAGTTGATATCTGATTTTTAGTGAGCGGGGGTGGTTGCTCGGGGGGGAATCGAGTTTTTTTAGCTCTCCGCGACTCTCCTTTAGGCACTGTCGGTGTTTTTGGGTAAGGCGGTTCGAATTCTTCAATGACTAGGCTCTCGGATTCAGCAGGTTCTGTCCTTATGGGCGGCCGTTCGCTGAGTGGGGCCTCGATTGGCCTTTCTCCAGCGGCCTCTGTTACCTCGGGCTCTCGGGGTTGAGATGGCGGTCTGATGCCAAAACCAGTGAATAGTTGGGAGAAGACCTTTAGGGGTTGAGTTCGGGGTTGAGATGGCTGATCGATGCCGAGGGCTCTGAGTAGTTGGGAGAAGCCCGTGTCGTAACCGGCGGTAAAGTCAATATGCTGTAAGCGCCGCAGGCGAGATGGCTTATCGCAGGGGTGGAGAAGGATTGGTACAACTAGTCTTCCCTCTTCCAGGGCATATGATACTTCATTCATTACGTTATTGGAAGCCACCGATTCGGGAGAAAGGACAGCTATCATGCCCCGGCTGGTCTTCAATGCCTCTTCAACCTCGCGGTCCCAGCGCTGCCCGCCAAGGATATCCAGTTGGTCTAGCCATAGATTCACGCCGACATCCCGTAACTCTTTGGCCAGCTTCAAAACAAATTCCGAATCCTTGCGAGCATAGCTAAAGAAGTATTTGAGCTCTCCCATGGCCCTTGTTCCTCCGATACATTGCAGAATGCCTGGCCTTTACTTGGAGCGTCGGGGACTGATTTACAGTCATATTAGCGTCTAACGTATAAAGAAACATTTGTTAGGCATAACCAAGGTGGCCCTGTTTGTAGTGACATCGTCTTTTGGGAGTCATGATAACATAAAAATTTCGCTGCAAAGCATAATTGTTTTCCCCTGGTTCCCAAGTTGAGCTTGTGAACCCATTTGATTGCAAAGCTTTGCTTTGCCCAAGCCCAGATTGGGCCATAATTGCGTTCCCAAGTACAACTTGGGAACGAGAAAAATTCATCTCATTCCCCCCGGTTGATTATCTGGTCAAGTTCCTGCGTGAGTTTGTTGACCGTGAACTCTGCCCAAAGGGGAAGATGATCGCTTATCTCCCCTTTACCGCCTTTGGGTTCAATATCTTGAAATAAGACCTCATTATAGGGGATCACGTTGCATTTTCCCGTAAAAGAGAAAGAAGGCCGGTTGACCCAGGCGATCTTGTCAAAGGTCTTGTCCCTGGCGAAATTTGTGAAGAGCCGGTCCAAATTTTCTGGCATCTTAAAACCTTTCTCCGCCAAAGCCTGGAAGAACCGGTCTCCCATTTCTTCGATATTGAAATCCCCCACCACAAAGAAGTCCCGATCAAAAACCTTGCTTTTTTCAGCCTGAGACTGTTTGTCAATAAATTTAACCAGCTCCACGATCTCCTTTTGTCGTTCATCTGCTTCCGATTTAGTCTCACCATAATATATGTGGACATTGGTTACAACAAAGTCGAAGCGGCCGGCCCGAAAAGATGCACAATACGGCATGCGGTGCAACTGATAGCCGGTGTGAGTTTTTGCCGGCACCGGGAAGCCGATTTCGCATACCAGCCCGGTGGTGATCACAGTGCGCTTGTCGTAAAGGAAGGCGAACCGCTCATTGTTGCCCGTGGGGTCGGTAACGAGAATTTTGTAGTTACCTGGAAGAAATCCCTGGAGCCTGCTCAGGCCGCGCAGATCAGTTTTAATTTCCTGGAGCGCAATAATGTCGAAGCGCTCACAGATGTCGGCAATGTATTGCAGGGCCCGGGTAGACTTTTTATTCCCGAATTGCTGAATATTCCAGGTGGCGAGCAGGATATTCTCATCCACCCTGCGGCTGGGAACCTGGTATTCCCCCTGGTCCATGAGGTCCATGAGAGCCTTTCTTTCCTTGGAGATTAGAAGCGTGTCCGGGGGCATGGTTGTGCTCCTTTCAATTTATCTGGTTTTCAGACTTCCCCTTAAGGATGAAATATAATTTCCCATCCCATCATCTACAATTGTCACACAATTTCGAATACTTCTTCGGTGGGCGGTAAACATTATGATAAAATATTATAGAGAATAAGGCGGAATTTAAAGGAAAAAACGGCATTTGCTGGGAAATTATCCAGATAATTTTACAGTAACGTGCCATGCCTGGTTGTTGGGCTTCTTTTAGCCTGTCTCTTCCGGTGGCCCCTCTCGTTTTCGTCCCCCGGGACGAAGTTCCTGGCCCCCTCCCCCAAAAAATCCTACAACATACCCTGCTCAGCCAAACTAAAATATCCGTGGCGCCCGATGATCAGGTGGTCGTGGACCGTCAGGTTGAGGCCCCGGCTGGCCCTGACCAGGGCCCGGGTCAGTTCCTGGTCCGCGGTGGACGGGGTGAGGTTGCCGCTGGGGTGGTTGTGGACCAGGATGAGGCCGGTGGCCTTGTGTTTCAGGGCCAGTTCCAGGACCTTGCGGGGGTATACCACCGTCTGGTTCACCGTGCCTTCCTGGACGATTTCCTCGGTGATGACTTCGTTCTGGCTGTTGAGGAAGATCACCCTAAACTGCTCGTCGGGCAGGCCCCCCATGGAGGCGCGGCAGTAATCCACCAGGGTGTCCAAAGACTTGAGCTGTTGGCGCTTGATAGCTTCGGACTTGAGGGTGTATTCAGAGCAGGCCTTGACCAATTTTATGAGCACTGCGGAATACTCCCGCAGGCCGGTAAACTCCATGAGAGTTTCGGGGGCAGCATCGAAGACGTGGTTGAAGGAGCCGAAATGTTCAATAAGCCGTTTGGCCAGGGGCTTGACATCGGAGTAAGGAATGGCAAAGGTAAGCAGCAGTTCCAGGAGCTCATAATCCTGCAACGCCCCGGGGCCGCCGGTGAGGAAGCGCTGCCGCAAGCGGCCCCGGTGCCCATGGTAGTGGGGTTTTTCAGATTTCTCCATCATTTCTATGTTCTTTTACTCCGGCGTTAACTTAATTGCAACCGGGAAAAGCGCCAGACGGGATAAGGGCGGACATACAGTTCCGATCCTACGGGATATTTGCAACGCAAAAAAGCCGGAACCAGCGGTTCCGGCTTATAGCTCTCTTAAGGGGTTGGGGAGGGGCTTTTTTGTAAAGACCCCTGCCCCAATGCCTCATTTCTTAATGCTCTTCCCCCGCCGCGGCGGCTTCGGCCATTTCCCGGCGCATATCCATATCGAAGAGCACCCGCTCCCGGGCCTTGTCGATGCCTAAGGCCTTCCGTTTCAGATCGATGTGGGCGATCATCTTCTTGGCCATCAGTTCCGGGTCGGCCTCGAAGTCCCACTTGCCGCCCAGCTCTTCTTCGATGCCCTTGAAGAGGTACTCGGTCAGGATCTCGGAGCCGCTGGTGGGCCAGTTCACCCCAAACAGGGTGTACACACCCGAGGCCACGAAGTACTGGCCGATGGCGATGGCCTTCTCGCTCATCCACTCCGGCGCCGCGCCCGCCGCGGGCAGATCGCTGATGTCGCTGCCCAGACCGCCGGCCTTGACGCAGGCGGTGGCCGCCATCAAGATCCGGGAGTTGTCCACGCAGGCCCCCATATGCAGGACCGGCGGAATGCCCACGGTCTCGCAAACCTCGGCCAGACCCGGGCCGCAGTACTTGGCCGCCGACTCCGGCGACAGCAGGCCGTATTTCCCTGCGGCCATGGCGGCGCAGCCGGTGGACAGCACGATGACGTCGTTTTTCAGCAGCTCTTTAATCAGCACCATATGCGAGGTGTCCTGCGCGGTGCGGCAGTTGTTGCAGCCCACCACGCCGGCGATGCCCCGAATCCGGCCGTTGATGATGTTGTCGTTCAGGGTGTAATACGAGCCCCGGATGGAGCCACCCAGCAGGTACTGGATGGTCTCATAACTGAACCCCACCACGGTGGGCTGGGTCCCCGAGGGGATCAGCACCGGCGCTTTGCGGTTAGGGAAGTTATCGATGGCTTCCCGGATGATTTGCCGGGCTACGTCCAGGGCGTGATGCTCATCGAAGGCGATGTGCATGGTGGCCCCTTCCATCTTGGCCCGGTCGTCGGTGGTAATCAGTTTGGTATGATAGCACTTGGCCACATTGGCCAGGGCCTGCATCTCGCACTGCACGTCCACTACCATGGCGTCTACCGCGCCGGTGATCACCGCCAACTCCTGGCCCAGGTAGTTACCTGCCACCGGCACACCGTGGCGCATGAGGACCTCGTTGGCGGAGCAGCACATGCCGGCCAGTTGAATACCCTTGGCGCCCTTATTCTGGGCGTACTGGATCAATTCGGGCTCCTGGGCTGCCACGTAGAGCATCTCCGGTAGCAGCGGCTCATGACCATGCATGATGATATTGACGTGGTCCTCTTTGAGCACCCCCAGGTTGATTTCGCCGGCTACCGGGGTGGGGCAGCCGAACATGATGTCCTGGAGGTCGGTGGAGATCATGGAGCCGGCCCAGCCGTCGGCCAAGGCGCAGCGGGTGGACTGCTTGATGAGGTTGTGGTATTCCTGGTCCACGCCCATGTGGGTGCGGTGCATCAGCTCCACCACCTCGATGTCCACGCCGCGGGGCACCACGCCCAACTTGCGCCAGATTTCCTGGCGTTTCTTGGGGGCCCGGCGCACGTAGTTGATTTCGCCGTCCTGCTGGCCAAACTCCGCCAGGACCTTTGGACCCAGGTCTTTGGCGATGTCTTCGGCCGAGCGGGCTTTGGCGTCGTCGCCTTCACCCTCGGTGATGGGAATGTCCCAATCCCGGGCGACCCGCCTCAACTTGGCCACGTCCTTGATCTGGTAGCCCTGGGTCCGGCCGTTGGCCACTTCGATAAACAGCTTGGCCACGCCCCGGGCGTGGTCGCTGTGGGCGGCGGTGCCGGCGGCCACCATGCGGGCGAAGTTCCGGGCCACGATGGTCTCGGCGGTGGCGCCACACAGACCCATGCGGGCTTTCTTCTCGGCAGGCGGCTCTTCCCCGACTTTCTTCTTGGGTGGTGGCACTCGACAGGGGCCCTGAGCGCAGATGCGGCAGCAGGCACCTTCCACGCCGATGGGACAAGGCTTCATGGTCTTGGCCCTGTCAAAAATGGTCTCGACCCCCTCGGCCTGCGCTTTTTTGATCAACTCCTGGGCCGCAGTGTCCATGGATAGTTTTTCTAACTCTAAATCAGCCATCAAATTGCCCTCCAGTTTATTAACGCTTTGAAAAAATGTCTGTTTTTATCTAACCGAACCGGTATAAACACATTATCATCTATACATGATCAAGGCAAGGATAAAATAATACAAAGTCAAAGGAAAAAAGTAAGGAAGAAGGGTGGCGGTTAGGGCTGGGCTGGACGTACCACCCGGAAGCCGATATAGCCATCGGCATAGGTGGGCGGGGCGGATTGGCGGGCGGCGTTGCGCAGATCCCGGGGGCCATTGATCCAGGAGCCGCCCTTGAGGAGGCGTAAGACCCCCGGTCCAAAGGGGCCGCCCCGGCGCAGGGGCACATAGCGGTCCTGGCACCATTCGGAGACGTTGCCAGCCATATCGAAGAGGCCATAGCCGTTGCCGGCAAAGGAGCCAACCGGCGCGGTGAAGCTGAACCCGGAGGCTCCGGGCGGCGTGGTGCGAAAGTTGGCCCGAAAGACGCCACCTACGTCCGGGGCCTGGCTCCCCCAGGGATATGGTTGGCTCACCAGGCCCCCTCGGGCTGCGGCCTCCCACTGTTCTTCCGTGGGGAGCTTATGAGTCACACCGGTGACTTTAGTCAGCCACTGGCAGAAGGCCGCGGTATCAAACCAGGTGACCCCCACCACCGGCTGGTTGGGGGCGTTGAGGTTTTTGTCTTCCCAATAAAGGGGCGCCGGGTGGCCCGTGGCCTTGAGAAACCGGCCGTACTGGGCGTTGGAGATTTCAGTGACGCTGATATAAAACGGCTTGAGGTTGACTTTGTGGGATGACGCTTCGTCGGCATAACGCCCCGTCTCGTTGGGCGGCGACCCCAGGAAGTACCAGCCGCCGGGGATCAGCCGGAAGCTAATGCCTTGGGATTCCAGGTTTTCCTGGGAAAAGGCCGAAGTGGTGCAAACCATAATCGCCAGTGCCAGGGCAATCCAGAAAAGAGCTTTCGGCTTTTGGTTTTGGGTTTTCGGAGCATAGAAAACGTTCATGTGTGCTTTGTTTATAACCGAAAACCGAAAACTGAAAACCGAAAACTTCATATTTCCATCACCTTCTGGCAGGCAGTGAAATAGATACCTACCCGGATATTCTCCAGTTCAGTCAACCCCTTGGCTTTGGCCACCATTTCTCGGTAGGCCGTAAGCTGCGGCCGGTATTTTTCCGTCTCTCTGGCGATAAAGGTGTCCCAGTCTTCGCCAGCAACAGGGCGGGAAGTCTTGAAATCCAAAATCCACCAATCTTTGCCGTCGAAAACCAGGCGGTCCACCACGCCTCGGCGGATCTCGCCCGGCTGGGGCTGGTCTTCTATAAGCCATTCACTGACGGCGAAAGATAAATCGGGTTTAAGGAGCGCGGCCAGAAACGGGTCAGCCTGGCAGGCCTGCAACTCAGAATGGATCTCGGGGGCCAGGTTGGCGGCCCTGGCGGCGGCCAGCCCCGCATGGCGCAGGGCCGCGGCGAGAGACGCCGGGGTCGGCAGCGGCTCGCCCCGACCCAAAGTATCCAAAGCCCGGTGCATGATTTCCCCCCGGAGCCGGGCCGCGTCGCCATCCTCGGGAGGTTCGGCCTGGGGGTGTGTGGCCGTCTCGAAAGGCAGCGTAGCCAATTGTGAAGGAAAACTCACCTGATAAGGAGCGGCTTCCGGGTGAAAATCCCAGGCTGCGGGCAATTCTTGAGGCTCCTGGGGCGCGCCGGCCAGGGGCGGCAGCGCGGTCACCAGTTCCACTTGGAGCTCCGGGTCGGGCCAGTTTGCGGGAAATCCCGCGGGTGGCAGGTCCAACCGATAATGCTCCTTGAGCCAGGCCAGGGGGCTGTCATCCGAGATTTGCCACTGCCCCTTTTTATCGACTTTGGCCACCGCGGACATCACCAGGCGCTGCCGGGCCCGGGTCACTGCCACATAGAAGACCCGCCGGGCTTCGTCCACCACTCTCTGGTTTTTGATATTGCGCAGAAGCACGTAAAGGGAACTCTGCTTCTCCCGGATATAGGGCCGGGCCAGGGCCAGGCCGTGGACCCGGCTGCCGGGAATCTCCTCCAGCAGAAAGGGGGGCGTGTTGTCTTCACTCTTCAAGGGCTGCCAGTCCAGGAAGGGCAGAAAAATCTGGTGAAACTCTAAGCCCTTGGCGCCATGTACCGTCAGGATCTCCACCCGGGAGGCCTGGGCCCGGGGGTCTGGTGGCTGAAAGGTTGCTTGTAAGTTAAAATCAGCCTTATTAAAGGTGGTCTCCGGGATTCCCGCTTCCGCTGCGGCCACCAGGTCCAGGTAAGTCCGGGCATTGGCCACCCCCAGAGGGCCTTCCCAGGTGGCTATCCCGGTCCAGGCGCAAGTTTCATCGAGCCAATCCGTCAGGATGTCGGCCAGGGGCCGCCGCCCCACCTGGCGCCGGGATAGCTCGAGCGATTCGGCCAGCGCCGGTAATTCCCCGGGGGAACCACCCTCAGCGGCCAGGCCGCACAATCTTTCGACCCACAGATCCCCCGGTGCTTGGGCCACTTCGGCCAGGGCCGCCAGCCCCAGAGGGTTCCAAGGACCTCTCAGGACCCCGGCCCAGGCCACCTCATCCTGGGGGCGGACCAGGGCCCTGGCCAGATTGTGGAGGTGGGCTACGACCCGGCTGTCGGCCAGCTTCAGTCCCTCTCTGACCCGGACGGCCAGCCCGGCTTCGCCCAAGGCCGTCAGATACAGGGGCAGATGGGTTCGGGTGAAGAGCAGGATGCCGATATTTTCTTTTTCTTTTAATGTTAACAGGCTTTGGGCCACCTGTTGGGCCAGCCAGCGGGCTTCCAGTTCCCGGGCCGCCAGATCGGTTTCCCCGGTGAACAGCGCCAGATGAGGGGCCGGACCCTCTGGAGCGCCGGGGCGGGGTTCGGCCCGATGGAACTGAGCTCCCGCAGTGCCGCCGGACATGACGGTGCCCTCGAACACCTGGTTGGCCCATTCGATCAGGGTCCCGGTGGCCCGGAAGTTTGTGGTCAGCCACAAGGGCGTCAGCGGCAAGGGCGACGCGGCGCCGCACGGCAAGCCGTTACGGGATTCCATAAACAGGCGAGGCCTGGCCTGGCGCCAACCATAGATGGACTGTTTGGGGTCCCCCACCACCATCAGGGTGCGTCCGGCGCCTGTCTGCCAGCCGGACATCAGCTGGCACAGCAGGGTCATCTGGTTTTCGCTGGTGTCCTGGAATTCATCCACCAGGAGATGCTTGAGCCGCCAATCCAGGCGCAGCATGATCTCGGTGGGGTCGTCCTCGTTGAGCAAATTCAGGGTCGACTGCTCCAAAGCCACGAAATCCAGGGCGCCGCGCCGGGCACAGAGCTGCTCGTAAACCTTCAGGGCTTCCCCCACCAGGATGACCAGGTCCTGGAGGGCTGCGGCTTCCTCCGGCGAGGCCCCGGAGGGGGTAAGGTCCCGGCACTGCTTCAGGGTCCGGGTCACATCCGGCGGCAGATCTTGAAGCAGCGCGGCCCACTTTTTCTGATTAACACCTTCAGGAAATCCGTCTTTGACGGAGAGGCGTTTGCGCGGCTCTCCCTGACTGGCGGTCAAAAGCACCTGGCTCATGGCCTGCCAGCCGGGCAGATCAGCAGGCGCGGTGCCGGGGATCACGGCAGGGAGGATGTCGCCGTGGGGAGCCCCCTGCAATTCCTGCCAAAATTCCGGCCAAGCCTGCCCTAACTTACTGTCTGTCAGCCCGGCCCGCAACCTGTCCAGGACCGGCACCAGTACCATCTGGAAGCGAGTCTCCAACAGGCGGCGGTATTGGGTCGCGTCCCGGCTGACCCGGGCCAGCGCCAGGAACTCGCCCAGGCTGTCCCGGCGGGACAAGAGCCCGTGCAACTCTTTGGCCAGACGCCGCCAGTCGTTGTTGAGGCGCACCAGGCGGCGCACCAGGGCCTGCCGCACCGCGTCGGTGGGGGAGCGGGCGTTCAGGCGGGTGCGCAGTTCTTCCAGGGCTTCGGCCTTGAGCCACCGGTCCTCGTCTTCTTCCAGGAGCGTGAAAGTAAGCGGCACCCCGGCCTCCTGGGGGGCCAGCTTCAGGAGTTGAGCGCAGAAGCCGTGGAAGGTCATGATAGGCAGGCGCTCCGGGGTCAGCTTGAGCGCCGCCTCATCGGCGTGACGCCGAAAAACCGCGGCCGCCAGTTCCTGGAGCTTCAAGTCCAGGGGGGAGGCATCGGGGCCGGGGGCGTGCCGTTCCCAGAGGAGTCTCATGACCCGGGCGCGCAGCTCGCCTGCGGCCTTGCGGGTAAAGGTCAGGGCCAGCATCTCCTCGGGGGTGTCCACCCGGGCCAAAAGCGTCAGGAACCGGGCCAGGAGCACCGAGGTCTTGCCACTGCCCGCCGGGGCCTCCAGGTGAAAGCCTTCAAGCGGCCCCATGGCCTGGTCCCGGACGGCCTGATCGGCGGGCTGTTCATTAGACATGTCGATAATAAAAAACCGCCATTCTGAGCACTTGCTCTGTGGGCAATTCGAGAACGTCCCTACGGCTTGTTATAATCCAAAACTTAGTGTCGTGTCCCTGGTATCCTTTTCTTAATTCCTAAGCTGAGCGGCACGACGCTTTTTTACCGAGTCCCACTGTAGCGCCTCGTTAGTCCAGCAGTTTTACTTCCTGACTACGATATCCTTCTTGGTGCTTTCGACGATTGTCACCAACTCCTCCTGTTCCTTAGCGGGCACCCCGTAGTTGTTCATCGCTCGGCGGAAGTCCGCCAGCATGGCCTGCCACTCCTTCTCGCTGATATTGAGATGAGCATGGGACTCCTTCATCCCTCGGCCTGTGTATTTGCATGGACCACCGGTCTGCTGGCATACCAAAGCGGTCAGGTGATATTTCAGGCCGGCGATTGGCACACGCTCTCGGGCTGCCTTGATAGCTGGGTTGGCATTAAGCACATCGTTCGCGTACAGCAGATCGATGAATGTGTCCACCACAACAGAGATCGGATAGACCCCTCCTAGCCTGTCGTAGAGGGATTTGGCCGGCTTCGCCTCGGCGGCTTGGGCGGAACCCACCCCAAGTAGTGCAGCCAAAAAGCTCGTAAGTATTAATGTCCTTACAAATGACCGTGTTTTGAGCATGACCATTCCTCCTTTGGTTTTGTCTAATTGTAAGAACTTTAAATTCGAATTTCAATTTTGCTCATCTTCCCCGCCCTCCAAGGCAATGGACTGGCTGAAACCGCAAAGGAGACAGTAGGGGCAATAATTACAGGCCCCCAATTCCTTTCCCGCCGGGGTCGGGTTGGGGTCGGGACGGAAATCACCTGCGGCCAGACGTCGGCCCAGGGCCGACACCCGCTCAACAAAGGCTGCAGCTGCGGCCTGCCACTTTTCCGGAGTGGCGTTAAAATCTTCGTGCTTCAAATGATGGGACCGGGGCGATTTGAGGCCGATGAATCCGGCCCGAAGACTCGCCGCCACCTGGCTCACCGACGCCCGGCCTTGCTCCACGGCCAGGAGATAACAGGGCAGTTGGGGTTCTTCCAGGTCCTCCAAGACCTTCTGCTTTTTCGGGATTTCACCGCTCTTGTAATCCCAGACTACGAGGTCGTCAATCTCCGGATGATAATCCAGGCGGTCGATGCGGCCTTTCAGAGCAAAGGGCCAGTCCTGACAGTGAAGGTCCTGGAATCCCACTTCCGTGTCCAGCCAGCGCCAGCCCGCTTCGAACCGTTCCCTTTCCAAACGCAGCCATTCCCAGAGCAGGCCGGCCTCCCCCAGCCAGCGGTCGGCCTCCGCCTGCCAGTGAAGATCGAAGCTCAAAGGGGCCAGCACCTTATGGACGGCTTCCCTGAGCAATCCCTGGGCCCGCTCGTGGTCCCAAACCCTTTCCTGTTCGAGGACCTCCCTGAACTCCGAGGCAAAGAGGGCCAGCACCTCATGCAACAATTGGCCCCGTTCCCGGGGGTCAAGTCCTGCCTCGATTTCCGGCAGTTCCCTGACCTTTAGCACATGCTCCAACAAGAAGCGGCATGGGCATCTCAGGGCGGTACTGATCTGGCTCAGGGAGATTTGGCCGGGCAAAGCAAGGGATAGGATGTGGTCCGCATATCCCGGCCAGAGCGGAGACCCCGCAGCCTCAAAAGCCGACCGGACGGCCTGCGACCGTAGCCAGGCCGGATGCGGGGAGGAAAGGACCGCCATCTCGGCTTCGGACCACTCCCCCAGATACAGCGGCGTGCTCACCCGCTCTTCCTGTTCCACCAGCTTAGGCCGGGTGAAGGTGAGGTGAGACGCGGTCCCTAAAAGATTCGCAAAGAGTCCCGCGGCAAAATGGTGCTGGCTCTGGTACGTCCCCCCCAGAACCTGGCGCTTTTCGGCGGCGGAGAGCAACGGCAGGGACCGAGGCGGCGCCGGCAGGACGCCTGAGTTCATCCCCAGGCAGAAGACCCGGGAAAAGTCCAACCCCCGCATCTCCAGGAGCCCCAAGATCTGAATCCCAGCGGTCTGAATTCCCGGCCCCGAAAGAATTACCCGGTGTGCCCCAATCTTGAGCCACTCTATGAACTCGCCGGCTTCAATTTTCTCTGAGTTCAGGGCGTTCTCCACTTCGGCCAGCAGGTCCGTGAGGCGAGCCCAGGCCTCCGTATCGACACCGTTCAGACCCCGGGGAAAGCCCAATTCCTGCCAGGCCGCCTTTAATTGAAGACACCACTCCTTCGCCGGAGCCGCGGGCATGTTCAGGAAATTCCAAACCCGATCCAGACGTGCCAGGACACCGGCCTCGGCCTCTGTGCGCATAAACCGAGTCACCGTCTTCCGCAGACGGTCCCAGCCCTGATCGCACCTATGCTCCCGAAAGAGCTGATCCCAGCGGGCCAGCGGCCGGCCGTGGATGTGCACCTTCCCATAGTAGGGGGACAGGAGCAGGGAGACCAGGTCTTCCCGGCGCTCCCGGTCGGCCAGGAATTGCACAGGCAGGAGCCCGGCCAGAAAGAGGGGGGCTTCCGAAAGGCTTGGGCCCCGGGAAAAGTTGTAGGCCCAGGCGCTCTCGGCTTCGGGCGGCCCCAGGACTTCGGCCAGGACCCGCCGCAGATGGGGAGTGTAAGTGGTGTCCATGTCCATGGCGGTGACCGCCAGGCGATGAAGCGGCGCACCACCTTGGGCCAGTTCCACCAGTTGGGCCGCCACCCAGTGCAGCTCTTGCTGGGTGTCGGGGAGACTCACCGCCTCCTGGACGTTATTCTGATCGCCTCGCACCTGAAGATACTGCACTTGGGCGCGGCGACTGACCTCCTGGAGCCAGAGCTCTTCCTGAGGGGCCGGGGTTTCCAGGCAAGCCACCAGGACCCGGCCGGGGAGCTCGAGCTTGCCTGCCCTGAGCGCGGCCATGAGATAGGCCGGGAGATCCCCGGGGCTCAACCAGTTCTCCTGGCGCAGCAAGTCGCTATAGATATGGGTGACGTGGCGGCGCCAGGCCACCAGAGGGGAATCATCCGTAGGGCGGGCGTCCCCGCCCGCCATCTTTGGCCCCAACAAGTAGCGGCACATGAGGATATGGGTTTCGTCCAGGGCCTCGGCCCAGGACAACTCCGAGGTGGAGCCGCTTGGGAGCAGTGCGGCTTTGAGGGCCTGCCGCCACAGGGCCAGGCGCACCAAAGGCGGGGCCAGGGCTTCTTGGGGCCAGAGTCTTTGAAAGAGTTCAGACCACCAGGCCTGCAAAGTGCGCAGGGCCAGGGGTTCCCAGGCGGCGCGGTGTGCCTGTAACGCGCCAAGTCGTTGCCGGTGCCAGATCTGGTGCGCCAAACGCTGGTGCGGCACCACCGTGAGGGTGCCGGGACCGGCCTGGGCCAGCACGTAGTCTTGCAGGGCGGCGCCGGAAGAAAAAGTTTTTTGAGAGCTCCCAGATAGCATAATGGGGCGTGGGGGAGAGCTAAGTGCCGATGGGCGGGCACAGAGGCCCGCCCGACCTACTCAACTTTATCAAGCAGGCTGCTCCTGAACCTTGGCGTTATTCAAAATCTCCCGTAATTCCTCGCCTTCCAGAACCTCCTTTTCCAGGAGGATTTTAGCGGCCTTCTCCAGGATAGGGCGCTCATTTTCCAAGACTTCCCTGGCCCGCTGATGGGCCCGGTTCACCAGCGCCGCCACCTCTTGGTCGATCTCCTGGGCCGTGGTTTCGCTGTAATCCTTGGAACCGGGGGGCATCATGGCTTCCAGGAACAGGGGGCGCCTTTCCCGCTCAAAGGTGATGGGACCGAGTTTTTCGCTCATGCCATACTCCCGAATCATGGAGCGAGCGATATCCGTGGCCCGGTACAGATCGTTCTG
Source organism: Desulfobaccales bacterium (assembly GCA_041648175.1). Lineage (NCBI taxonomy): Bacteria > Pseudomonadati > Thermodesulfobacteriota > Desulfobaccia > Desulfobaccales > Desulfobaccales bacterium. The sequence continues at coordinate 63,822 of JBAZPO010000008.1, forward strand.
GGCTCCCGTGGAAATCTCGTTGAAGGTCAACTCTTCCGCCACCCGGCCTCCCATCATCACGGCCATGCGGTCTTCCAGTTCGGTTTTGGTCATCAAATAGCGGTCTTCGGTGGGCAGTTGCATGGTATACCCCAGCGCGCCGATACCCCGGGGAATGATGGAGACCCGGTGCACTTTGTCGGTGGTGGGCAGAGCTTCGGCCACCAGGGCATGCCCGGTCTCGTGATAGGCCACAATCTCCTTTTCTTTGGGATTCATGACCCGGTTGCGTTTCTCCAGCCCCGCCACCACCCGGTCGATGGCCTCTTCGAAGTCGTCCATCTCCACGGCAGTCTTGTTTTTCCGGGCCGCCAGCAGAGCCGCTTCATTGACGATGTTGGCCAAATCGGAGCCTACCATACCGGGCGTGCGAGCTGCCAGGGTATGGAGGTCGACATCCGGGGAAACCTTGATGGTCCGGGTGTGAATCTTCAAAATATCTTCCCGGCCCTTCAGCGAGGGCCGATCTACCAGGATGTGGCGGTCAAAGCGCCCGGGCCGGATCAGAGCAGGGTCTAAAATCTCGGGCCGGTTGGTGGCGGCCATGATGATCACACCTTTGCGGGTGTCGAACCCGTCCATTTCGGACAGCATCTGGTTCAACGTATTTTCCCGTTCTTCCGGGCCTCCCATGGGAGAAAAGCCCCGAGCCTTACCGATAGCATCCAGTTCGTCGATGAAGATAATGCATGGCGCCTTTTCCTGGGCCGTGGCAAAGAGATCCCGCACCCGGGCCGCGCCCACCCCCACGAACATTTCCACAAAATCGGAGCCGGACAGGCTCATAAAAGGCACGCCGGCCTCTCCGGCCACAGCCCGGGCTAATAGGGTTTTCCCGGTTCCTGGGGGACCCACCAACAGAACGCCCTTGGGCAGGTTCCCGCCCAAGACTTGGAATTTGGCGGGATTTTGTAAAAATTCAATGATTTCCTTCAGTTCCTCTTCGGCTTCTTCCACGCCGGCCACATCCTGGAAAGTGACCTTGGTTTCGTCCTGGACGTAAACCTTGGCCTTGCTCTTGCCCACAGTCATGAGGCCGCCAGTGCCGCTGCCGATCTTCCGGAAAAAATACATCCAGATGCCGATTAACAGCGCGAAGGGCAGCACCCAGGAAATGAGGGAACTGAGCCAGGTATTTTCCTGGATGGCTCGGTACTTAATGCTGTTCTTTTCCAAGAGCTTCACCAAGTCAGGGTCTGCCATCCTGACGGTGGCGAAGGCCGGGGGTTTCTTCTCGAACTTTTTTTCCAGGGTCTGGGGCAGGTCGGGTTTTTTCCTCTCCTTCGCCAGGTCTTCGATACCTTTGGGGAGCAGGCTGCCAGTAATGGTATCGGTGCTGATGGCCAGATCATCGACCCCATTGGTTTCCACCAGATGGCGAAATTCACTGTAACTGATCTCCACCGACTGCTTGGCGACGCTGTAATATTGGACTATCAGCAGCAGCACCAGCATGCCCAGCACATACCAGATGATTGTGCGGCTTGGGGTGGAAGGCGGGTTTGCGGCCATAATTACCTCATAACTCTCATATCGGGGATTTCTTTGCCATAATATAATGATTAGGGGGGGATAAGCAACTAGGCTCTTCTTTGGGGCTTGCGGATGGGCGCGGCGCTTCCTAACGTATGAATAGGTCGGGGCAGGTTTCAAACCTGCCCCTACTAATGACTATGCAGATTTAATAAAACCTGAGCCAAAAATTTACCCATCAAGGAGTTACTATGGAAGGATTAAAGAACTTGGATATCGACAATCTTCCCCTCCCCAAGCTGGTGGAAGAACTCCACCGGGCCGCCAAAAATTGCCAATGTGAGGGGACCCGGGAAACCGTGTTTGTTTCGCGGGGGCGGGATAATGTCGTGAATTGTCTAGCGTGCGAACCGATCTATCAGGTGCTGGAACCGTTGGAGGCGGCGTTAAAGCTGCTGCGAGCTTGATGATGACCCGCACTCGCCGGACAGCCTTAACTCCGGCGTTTAGCGGTCAAATAAGGTGGGGTGAGACCCTCTCCGGGGCAGCTTGGCGAAATACTCCGCGGCCCGGTTGGTGGCCATGCGGCCCCGGGGGGTGCGCTGCAAGAAGCCGCACTGCATCAGGTAGGGTTCATAAACGTCTTCCAGGGTGTCTTCTTCTTCACACAGGGCCGCGGCCAGGGTGCCCAGCCCCACCGGACCACCGTCATAATTCTCCAGGATGGTGAGGAGAATCTGGCGGTCCATGCGGTCAAACCCCAGTTGGTCCACATCCAGCAGGGTGAGAGCGGCATCCGCCATTTCCCGGTTGATGCGGCCGTCGCTCTTAACCTGGGCGTAATCCCGCACCCGTTTCAAGAGCCGGTTGGCAATACGGGGCGTGCCTCGGGAGCGCCGGGAGATCTCTTGCGCCCCATCGGCATCGATCTCTATACCCAGCACCTGGGCGGCCCGCAGGGTGATTTGGACCAGCTCTTCCACCCGGTAAAAATCCACCCGGAGCATCAGGCCGAAGCGGTCCCGCAGGGCCGGGGTGAGCAGGCCAGCCCTGGTGGTGGCCCCCACCAGGGTGAAATGGGGCAACTCCAGCTTCAGGGAACGGGCCCCGGGCCCTTGGCCGATAATGAGGTCCAGACGGAAGTCTTCCATGGCCGGATAGAGGATTTCCTCAACTACGGTGGGCAGGCGGTGGATTTCGTCGATAAACAGAACGTCTTTGGGGGCCAGATTGGTGAGCAGGGCCGCCAGGTCCCCGGCCCGCTCCACCACCGGTCCCGACGTGGTCTTGATGCCGCCGCCCATCTCGTGGGCGATGATGTAAGCCAGGGTGGTCTTTCCCAGCCCCGGTGGGCCGTGCACCAGGATGTGGTCCACCGCCTCGCCCCGGGCCAGGGCTGCGGCCAGGGCGATCTCCAGGTTGCGCCGCAGTTCCTCCTGGCCCACGAAGTCGGCCAGAGTCTGGGGCCGCAGCCCCGCCTCCAGCCCCAGATCATCCGCCTGGAGCCGGGGATTGACGATGCGTTCTTCCTGGGTCATATGCGGCTAATGTACCTTAGCATCAGCATATTTGCAAGCCGGGCCGGTCCGCGGTTCTGCCGGAAAACCTTGGCCCTGAAGCCAAAGGTTTGATAGACTGCATTTACGCATCAATTACGGCAAATAAGCGAGAAAGGGCGCTGCATGGCAGAAGCAACGGAACCTAAAAAAACCGGAAGACTTGGGAATCTCCAGATTCACATGGCCAATGAAAGGACCTTTCTCGCCTGGATCAGAACCAGTATTGGCATTATGGCGTTTGGTTTTGTGGTCGAAAAGTTTGCCTTATTTATCGATAAGATAGCCTATTTCTTGGGGAAGGACCATTTTCCTGAAGTTCCGCCTCATTCCTCCTTAGGATATTCCTCAATTTTTGGCATAATCTTGGTGGCAATGGGTGCGTTGATGGGCGCATTATCATTTGTGAGATATAAAAAAGTCGAACGAGAAATCGACGACGATACCTATCAACCCTCATTACTGCTTGACATAATGGTGACTATGGGAATGCTGGCAATTGGGATCTTCCTGGTTCTTTATATGATCCACAGTATTTAATGGCTTCCCCTCTTTGATTATGCAATTCGCAATATCCGCACAGGGCATCGGCAAGGCCTTCCGCACCGGTTTTTGGAAGCCGCCCAAACAGGTGCTCCAGGAGATTGACCTTCAGGTCGCCTCCGGGGCCATCTTTGGGGTATTAGGCCCCAACGGCGCGGGAAAGACCACCCTGATTTCCATCCTGGCCACCCTGCTCCTGCCGGATACCGGCCAGGCGCAAGTCTTGGGTCTGGATGTGGTTAAGGATGCCGCGCGGCTCAAGGAACGCATCAACCTGGCGGCCAGCGGGGCTCATTTCCTCTGGTGCATGACGGTGGAGGACAATCTGAGGTTCTACGGCCGCCTCTATGGACTGGGAGGCCGGGCCTTGATGAACAAGGTGGAAAGCCTCCTGGACCTGTTCGGGCTGGCGGAATACCGCACCACCACCTTTGAGCGCCTCTCCACCGGCCTCAAGCAGCGTCTTGCCCTGGCCAAGGCCCTGATCAACGACCCCGAATTGCTCTTCCTGGATGAACCTACCTCCGGCCTGGACCAGGAGATGGCGCAGCATATCCGGGAGGAAATTCTCCGCCTCAACCGGGAGACCGGGGTCACTATGCTCCTGAGCACCCACAATTTGCGGGAAGCCGAGATGCTCTGCACCGAAGTGGCCTTTTTGAAGCAAGGCCGGCTGGTGACCGGAGGCCGCATCCCGGAGTTGCAAAGGCGCCTGGGACTTGGAGACCACCTGAGCCTGCGGTTTAAGGATTCCCCCGCGCCCTTAGATTATGGCCGGCTCCCCGGGGTACTGAATCACCGCGTAGAGGACTCCCGGGTGGAACTGGTCCTGGACCGGGCGGACGACCGGCTGCCCGTCATCCTGGAAGCCATATTCCAGACCGGCAAGAAACTGGCCCAAATGAAGGTCAAGCCCGTGGACCTGGAAGAAATTTATCGTGAGATTACGCATTAACCTTTATAAAATCTGGGGTTTCAGCGTCCGCAGTTCGTTGGTGAACCGGCGCAATGTTTTTGCCATGCTTGAGATGCTCTTCTGGCCGCTCATCGGCATCTTTTCCGTGGGTTTGCTGACCCGGTTTCTCAACCTAGAGGCCGAAACGGTCTCCTTTATCCTCATCGGCGCGGTGACCATGAACACCGTCCAGATCGCCCAACTGGACCTGTCTTACGCCTTGTTGTATTCCGTCTGGTCCAAGAGCCTGAAACATGAATTCATTGCGCCGGTGCGCCTGTCTCATATCCTTATCGGTTCGGGTCTGGTGGGGTTGATCCGGGGTTTTCTGGTCTTTGCGGTTATGGGATTATTAAGCGTCTATTTTTTCGACATGGACCTGACGCGGCCGGGCCTGGACGGCTTGCTGTGGTTCCTTTTGGGCATGTTCCTCAACGCCGCCATCATCGGGGCGCTGGTCCTGGCGCTGGTGCTGCGCTTTGGCCAGCGGGCCGAAGTCGCGGCATGGGCCTTTTCTTACCTCATGCTGCTGTTGTGTGGCCTCTATTATCCCATCAGCGTGCTGCCCGAGAGTGTTCAGGTCCTGGCGCAATTCATTCCTCTGACCTATTTTCTCGATTATTTCCGCCACTTCTATGGCTTCCCCGCGGCCTCTCCCCACCCCCTGCTTTACGGTTTCGGCCAAAGTGTGATATACCTTTTCCTCAGTTACGGCCTGGTTTCTCTGACCTTGCGCTCCGCCTACAAACGGGGCACCTTGCTGCGCTTGTCGGATTAAATGCGGAAACAGAATGTGGTAGGGGCGGGTTTCAAACCCGCCTCTACAGTATAGTCATAATCTGTCCTTTTAATTGAAAACCAAAAACTAAAAACGGTATTTTACATGATCGGCGTCTTTGATTCAGGCTTCGGCGGGCTGGTGGTCTTGCGGGAATTCTTGAAGGTCCTGCCGGATTATGACTATCTTTACCTGGGGGACAATGCCCGCATCCCTTACGGCACCCGGTCCGACCGCGTGGTGATCCGTTTCACCGAACAGGCGGTGGATTATCTCTTCCGGCAGGGCTGCCGCCTCATCGTCCTGGCCTGCCACACCGCTTCAGCCCGGGCCTTGCGCCGCATCCAGCAGGTCTTTCTGCCGGCTCATTACCCCGGCCTCCGGGTCCTGGGGGTGTTGATCCCCACGGTGGAGGAGGCTGTGGCCCGCACCCGGGTAAAGCGCATCGGAGTCATCGCCACCGAAGGCACGGTGATCTCTCAGTCCTTTGAATTGGAGCTGAAAAAGCTGGACCCGGAAGTTTCGGTCGTGCAGCAGGCCTGTCCGCTCCTGGTCCCCATCATCGAGTCCGGGGAGCAGGACTGGGAAGGCACCACCCTGATCCTGCGCCGCTACCTGGCCCCCTTTAAAGACCGGGTGGACACCCTCATCCTGGGCTGCACCCACTACTCCATCCTCAAAGACCAGATTCGAGCCATCCTGGGCAACGGCCACGACCTGATCTGCTCCGGCCAGGTAACTGCGGCCAAGCTGGTAGATTACCTCAAGCGCCATCCCGATATGGAGAGCCGCCTGAGCCGGGGCGGAAACCGCCGTTACCTCACCACCGACCTTACCCCGCGTTTTGCGCAGTTGGCCAGCCTGTTTATGGGCCACCCTCTGAGTTCTGAAGTCGTGGAATTATAAAAGCTGCAGTAAGTCAGGCCCGCGCAAGTCACCGGCATCACAGGGTAAATGAACTGTTATAACAGAAAACGCCCCTACACCGAAGCTGGGGCGTTTTATCAGCTAACCTGATTGGTCCGTGAAATTATCCTTTTTGCCGCCGTCTCAAATATCCCAGTCCCAGAAAATTGAGTAACCCGGTGCCTAAAAGCAGCACGCTTGATGGTATGGGAATGGGAATGATGGCCGGTCTCCCGGCCAGGGAGAGAATGTCCCCGCTGGAATCGAAATCGACGACATCTAAGAAACCGAAGGTTCCAGCGAAGATATTGTGCGAGGCATTGCCGTTCACGTCAGCATCCGTTAAGCCGAGGCTGGCGCCGAACGGAGTAACGGTATTGCCAATCTCGCTTTCATTTTTCTGGGCGCTGGAGACCACAAAGGGGAGATAGCCAAAAAAAGTATCATCGGGGGTGAGTCCCGCGCCGCTGTTGCTCTCGGCCATGGCGTAAAGGCCGCCACCGTTATTCAGGAAATTGATGATGTCACCCTTCCGGTTGTTCAGAATATCGAGTTCGGCCTGAGTCAGAATACCGCCGAAATCGGAGGCCACCACGATGGCGCCATAGGTGGATCCCAAAGAATTCAGGGCGGTATTCAAAGTAGCAGCCGTGGCCAGATCGAAGTTGACCCCTAAGGTGTAGCCGCTGGCGATGATTCCATTGATGCCGTCGACGTGCCCGGCAGGAGGGGAAATCTGCGATTCCACAAAGAGGAATTTAGTGGCCCCAGCCGCGACAAAGGAGTTAAAGGCCGGGTCCATGACAAAATTAATAGCCGTTTGATTGATGTGCTGGGCCCCCACGGCATTGCCTCCCAACAAGGCATGGAAATCAGGGTCGTGTCCGGTGAGGAAAACGGAGCCGGCCACAGCAGAGGCCGCAAGACCTCCAACCAGCAAAAGGGCCATAACACATATGGCAAGTCTACGCATCGTCACTCCTCCTTTCTTTGAAGTTTGGATTTGCATAAGAGTCGTGACAATAAATTAGTCATTGATATTATATTGTAAAGAATTATATTCTAAGATAAATATTTTATTATAAATAAGCATTGAGCAAATTAGATTATTAAATATCTTGTTACAGAAAAACCGGGAGTTAACAGGGAGAAGATCGTAAGGCGAGCCACTTGGGGTCCGCCAGGACTACCGAGGTTTCCACCTGACGGGGCGAGATGGTCCAATAGGTGCGGAGCAGACGGTCCTTGGTCACGGGCGTGACCAGCTTAAAGCCATGCTTTTCATAGAAGCGGATGGCCCACCAGGCCGCGGCCCAGGTGCCCACCAGGATCGGTCCCGGGATATGATCCATAAGATGGGTCAACAGGCGCGCCCCCAGCCCCCGGCGTTGGGCCCCGGGGGATACATAGGCGTGGCGGATGAGGGTCACTTCCCCCAAGTCCTGGCGCCCCATCACCCCTAAAAGGCCCTCTTCGCCCTCGTAGCCGGAAAAGTCAACCCCCGCGGCGATCTCGGCCCGCAGTTCCTCTTCGGGCATGTAGGGCTCCTGCCAGCAATCCGCCGGGATTACCCCTTTATATTTCTGGGCAGCCTGGTTGATGATCGCCAGGGCGGCGTCAATTTCGTCGTGCTGAAGCGGCCGGATCATAGGTCAGGACGCTTGGGGCTGCTGCGGTGGCGGGGGGTAGTGGTCTTCTTTGAGGCGGTGGCCACATTCGGGGCAGAAGGTGGACTCAAGGGCCATTTTTTTCTGGCAGTATGGACAGGTGGACTCCTGGGCCGCCGGCGGATAGTGTTTTTCTTTGAGGCGCTGGCCGCATTTGGGGCAGAAAGTAAACCCCAGGCCCACTTTTTGCTGGCAGTTCGGACAGGTGGACTCTTGGGGTGGCGGCAGGGTGGGCTCCGGGGGATACTGGAAGGGATTGGAATACTGGCGGGTCACCTCCGAACCGGCCTGGCGCATCTTGGCCACGAACCTGCCCAGGGTTGCAGCGTACTCGGGCAGTTTTTCAGGGCCAAAGAGGATAAACGCCAGAATTACGAGGATGATCAGCGTCTCGAAGTCAATCCCAAACATGCCTGCACCCGCGATCAGACTTTCGCAATCGGCTGTCCACAATTAGGGCAGAATTTCACGTCCCCGGTATAATCCTTTTGACATTGGGGGCAGGTGAAATGCTTGGAGGCAGCGGCATTGCTGGGGGGAATCTCAATCGGAGACGCGACGCTGTCAGGGTCTTCATGAGCCTTTTTAAAGCTCCGAATGGCCTTGCCAATACTGTCTCCCAGCTCCGGCAGGCGCCGGGGCCCGAAGAGCAACAGGGCGATGGCCAGGATGATGATTAACGTGGTGATATTGTAACCAAACATGTGGCGCCTCTGGTTGCTAAGGATTTAATATTAATATAAGAAAAAAATGAAAGAACCGCAAGGGGGGGAGAGCAACTCCGTTATGGACAAAAACCCATCGCTCTTTACACCGCCACAGCCTCTGGCCGCCCAGATGCGCCCTCGAACCCTGGCCGAATTCGTGGGCCAGGCCCATTTGGTGGGCCCCGGACGCCTGTTGTGGCGATCCCTCAAGGCCGGCCGGCTTTTTGCCTCCATGATCTTCTGGGGTCCCCCGGGGAGCGGCAAAACCACCCTGGCCCGGGTCATGGCTGCAACCCTTAGCTGCCACTTTGCCAGCCTGAGCGCGGTGATGTCCGGGGTGGCGGACATTCGACGCGTGGTAGAGGAGGCGAAGCGCTACCAGGGCCAGGGGCGGCGCACCGTGGTCCTTATCGATGAGATTCACCGCTTCAACAAGGCCCAGCAGGATGCCCTCCTGCCCCACGTGGAGGAAGGGCTGATCACCCTGATCGGGGCCACGACGGAAAATCCCTACTTCGAGATTATCGGGGCGCTCCTCTCCCGGGCCAAAATCTTCATCTTCGAGCCCCTCACCAAGGCCGACGTCCTCACTATCCTAAAGCGGGCCCTTAAGGATAAAGACCGGGGTTTGGGGACCCATAAAGCTGAGGTCACCGCTGAGGCCCTGGACTACCTGGCAGAGATGGCCGGAGGGGACGCCCGGCGAGCGCTCACTGCCCTGGAACTGGCCGTGTTGAGCACCGATCCCGATCAAGGGGGCGTTATCCGGGTGGACCTCGCCGCAGCCAAAGAGTGCATGCCCCGGCGGGACCTGATTTACGACCGGCAGGGTGATGCCCACTATGATACCGTGAGCGCTTTCATCAAGAGCGTCAGGGGGTCGGATGTGGACGCGGCCCTCTACTGGCTGGTCCGGATGCTGGCCGCCGGAGAGGACCCCCGCTTCATTATGCGGCGGCTTTTGATCCTGGCTTCCGAAGACATCGGCCTGGCTGACCCCAACGCTCTGGTGCACACCGCCGCCGCGTCCCGTGCCCTGGAATGGGTGGGCCTGCCGGAAGGCCAGTACCACCTGGCTCAGGCCACGATTTACCTGTGTCTGTCCCCCAAGAGCAACTCCGCTCAGGCCTACTTTAAGGCCAAGGCCGCCCTGGAGGACAGAGGCGCCACCCAGGTGCCCACGCCTCTACAAGACGCCCACCGGGATCGGAAGGGATTGGGGCATGGTCAGGGGTATCTTTATCCCCACGATTTTCCCGGTCACTGGGTGGAGCAGGAGTATCTCCCCGAGAATTTGGCCGGCGCGAGTTTTTATGAACCGGGAACAGAAGGCCGGGAGCCGGAATTATCTGCACGCTGGCGGACTTTACGGCCCCAAGGCTCGAATATTACCAGGGATGAAAGCGAAGGAGGGGAAAAAGATCAGGGGTAGTAGGTGGCGGGCCTCCGTGCCCGCCATGTAAGGTGCGCACTGCGCACCTTACTTCCTGCACAGGCGAGACGCCTGTGCCACCAAGGCCAACGAAAAACTAAAAACAGTATTAACCGGCGGATACCCGCTTCCGGCCCCGCATCACCACCAGCCCCACCAGCCCCGAGCCCAACAGCACCAGGCCGGGCGGCACCGGAATGACCACGGCCTCCGTGGTTAAGGCGTTCCCAAGCCCAGCTTGGGAACGAGCCTAAGGGTAGCGCAGGCGCCCTCGCCTGCGCTCAAACGAGGTAGAGATACCATGTAGTGCGCACTGCGCACCAGACATGGCCCAGGCGGGACGCCTGGGCAACCTTCTTACGGCAGTTATACTCATTGCCAAAAGAGGTTCTTGCAAATATCTCCCTGCCTGTCATTCTGAGGGAGCGAAGCGACCGAAGAATCTCATAAGTGGCTGAAAATACGAGATCCTTCGCTTCGCTCAGGATGACAAAACGGCTTTTTGCAAGAACCTCAAAAGTTTTTTCTTATTAACCCCTCACCCTACCCTCTCCCACAAGGGGAGAGGAGAATTAGAGGAAAAAACTTTTGGCAAATGCTATATTTATAATTTTGCACCCGCAAAAGTGAAAATTTAGCGGCACCGCAATCGGCGGCGTATTGAGAAAATTGTTTACAATAAAATATATTGCCATATATCTAAAGTCAATTAATTTATAATAAATAAGAGTACAAGATAGTTAAAAACCTCCTAAGGGTTCAGTCCTGGTTCAGATAAAATTAATTAAAAAAAGGAAAATAAACCGGATCCTATTGGACTTTGGCGCCGGGAGTGCTTATAATTTAAACAAACCGTTACTGGGGGAGCACCATCTGCCCAAGGAGGGTGCAGGTGCCATGTCCCGCATATTATTTGCCGACAGCGAACCTCACATCCAGCAGTTGTGTCTAGAGGAATTGCAGGATGAGGGCTATGAAGTGAAGGTGACCGGGAGAGCTGACGATGTGGTGCGCCTGGCGGAAACCTTCCAGCCCGACATGGTCATCCTGGAAACGACGCTGCCGGATATGTCCGGGTTGGAGGCCGGACGCCTGATCAAAGGCAGCAACCGTAAGACTCGGGTGATAATCTATTCCTTTTTCCCTCCTCCTCACGATCTTTCCAGTTGGGGCGCCGATGATTATGTGATAAAATCCCCTAATCTGGACCGTCTCAAGGCGGCGGTGCGGCGTTTTCTGCCCGCCTAAGTACCGCCTTTCCGGAGGTCAGCATGGCGATTATGGAGATTAGCGTGGTCCCTTTGGGACTGGGGGACACCAGTGTGGGCGATTTCGTCGCCCAGGTGATCAAATACCTCCAAGCCGAGGGTATTCCCCATGAACTTACGGACATGGGCACCTTGATCCACGGCCACGCGGCCCGGTTGCTCAAGGTGGCCCAGGTCCTGCACGAACTGCCCTTTGAGCGGGGTGTCAACCGGGTGGTGACACATATCACCATTGATGATCGCCGGGACAAAGACGTCCATTTGGGCGACAAAATAAAATCGGTAAAGGCAAGACTTAAATAAAATAGATGGTGGCACAGGTTTTTATCCTGTGCAGACACAGGCAGAAGCACCCTACCCCAAGCACAGGTTGAAAACCTGTGCCACCGGATGGAATCCTGGTTCCCAAAGCTCTTGCTTGGGAACCACCTTGTTTGACGGTGCGCGGGGCGCACCCTAAACCTGGCACAGGCTGGAAAGCCTGTGCTACTTTCGTAAAAGGATATGGCAAACCAGAAAAAGGATTATTATCAGGTCCTGGGAGTATCCCGGGACGCCGGCGTTGACGAGATCAAGAAAAAATACCGTCAGGTAGCCCTTAAATTCCACCCCGACCGCAATCCCGGCAACAAAACCGCTGAGGATAAGTTCAAGGAGGCCGCCGAGGCCTACGAAGTCCTGCATGACCCTGAAAAGCGACGCCTCTACGACACTTACGGCCACGAGGGCCTGTCCTCTACCGGGTTTACAGGCTTCCGGGATTTTTCCGACATCTTCAGCTCCTTCAGCGATATCTTCGGGGACGTCTTCGGGTTCGGAGGCGGTTTTGGCGGGGGCGGGCCTCGGCCCCAGCAGGGCAATGACCTGCGCTACGATCTGACCCTGGATTTCCTGGATGCGGCTTTAGGCACCGAGGTGACTGTGGAGGTGCCCCGGGTGATCACGTGCCGTACTTGCAGCGGCAGCGGCGCCAAACCCGGAACCAAGCGGACCCCTTGCCCCCAATGCGGTGGCCGGGGAGTGGTCTCTCGCAGCCACGGCATCTTTCAGATCACCACCACCTGTCCCCGCTGCCAGGGTATGAAGGAATTTGTGGCCGAAGCCTGCCCCGACTGCCACGGCGAAGGTCGTCTCCGGGAAAAGAAAAAGCTCAAAGTAAAAATCCCCCCCGGCATGGACAGCGGCACCCACCTGGTCATGCCCGGCGAAGGCAACGGCGGCGTGCACGGCGGCCCCTCCGGGGATCTATATATCGTCATGCATGTTAAGCCGCATGAATTTTTTGAGCGCCAAGGTAACGACTTGCACCTCACGGTCCCGGTGTCCTTCGTCCAGGCGGCCCTGGGGACTCGCTTGACCATCCCCACCTTGCAAAGCTCCCACGAACTTGTCATCCCGCCGGGCACCCAACCCGGAGAAGTGATCCGGCTCAAAGGCGAAGGGGTCCCTTACCCCAAAGGCCAGCGCAAAGGTGATCTGTTGGTTGAGGTCAGGGTAGTCATCCCCCGGAAACTGAGCGCCCGGCAGCAGCATCTGTTGGATGAACTGGCCAAGGAAGAGCCCGAGTCCCAGGCCCCTCTGGGAGAGGGCGAGGCTCATGACGAAGACGAAGGGCTGCTGAAAAAACTTTGGCATACCTTCACCGACTTGGGCCACGACCATAAAGACCAAAAGAAATGAGTTTAAAGGCGCTGCCTTTGTGGCAGCGCCCTGCATATCCCTCCGCCCCAAGAGTTGATTTCCTCGGCTCTGGTGGTGATCCGGCATCTTAAGGGCAATCAAACCTGAACCAGCCTTCCCCTTGCCTTGCTTCGTCGGCGTGATTATTTAAAAAATATTGCGCCGCCGGAGCCCTATACTCATTGCCAAAAGAGCCTCTTGCAAAAGTCTCTTTGCTTGTCATTCTGAGGGAGCGAAGCGACCGAAGAATCTCAAAAAGGAGAGGAAAATGCGAGATCCTTCGCTCCGCTCAGGATGACAAAAGGCTTTTTGCAAGAAGCCTCAAAAGTTTTTTCTGATTATCCCCTCACCCTACCCTCTCCCACAAGGGGAGAGGAGAATTAGAGGAAAAAACTTTTGGCAAGCGCTATAAAGGTGCGGATTCGCCCATCCCCTTCGTTCCTGACGTCGACTATTTATATTGACAAGGGACGCTACTTGAGTAATTATTCACAATCAGACCGGTATGTGCCGGGAAGGGCAATGCTATGGCCATTGATCTCAACCTTGTGATCGGCGGCGCCGCGGGCCAGGGAGTCCATACCATTACGGGCCTCCTGGCCAGGATCATGGTGCGGCAAGGCTGCCACGTCCTCTACGTCCAGGACTATCAGTCCCGCGTTCGGGGCGGCCACCTCTTCAACCGCATCCGCATATCCGATCAGCCTTTGGTGTCCTCCCGGGAGGGCATCGATCTTTTAGTGGCCCTGAACCAGGAAACCGTGTCCCTCCACCAAGACGAGCTGGCGCCCGGAGGCATGATCGTCTACGACGCTTCGGTGGTCAAGGACTTGCCCCAGGGAGTGGGGAGCCTCCCCCTGAAGGCTGGCGAGCTTTTGCCCGACACCAAGGCCGCAGAAGTGGCCATCAACGCCGGCGCCTCCGGGGCCATCCTGGGTCTCCTCAAGCTGCCTTTGGACCCCTTTCTGGCCATGGTGCAGGAGACCTTTAAGGACAAGGGCGCTGACGTTGTGGCGTGGAACCGCCAGGCTGCCGCTCAGGGCCACAAGCAGGCCGCGGCAGTAGGCAATCACCATTCCCTGGCGGGGATCAAGGCCCCTGCTCAGCCCCGGCTTTTGATCAGCGGCCATGAAGCCATCGCGGTGGGAGCTCTGGCCGCGGGCTTGCAATTTGTCAGCGGCTACCCCATGACTCCCTGGAGCAGCGTTTTGAACGCCGTGGGGAGCCGGGCCGAAAAATGGGGGGTAGTGGTGGAACAGGCGGAAGACGAGATCGCCGCCATCAATATGGCCCTCGGCGCCTCTTATGCGGGCGTCCGGGCTATGACCGGCTCCTCCGGTGGCGGCTTTGCCCTCATGGTGGAAGCCCTGGGCCTGGCCTCGTGCTCCGAGACCCCCCTGGTCATCGTGGAAGCCCAGCGCCCGGGCCCCAGCACCGGTCTACCCACCCGCACCGAGCAGGGTGACCTCGGTTTTGTGCTCTATGCCAGTCAGGGAGACTCGCCTCGGGTGATCCTGGCGCCGGGCACCCCGGGCCAGGGATTCGCCTTGATGGCCAAAGCCTTCAACCTGGCCGACCGCTATCAACTGCCGGTATTCGTCATTACCGACCAATACTTCGCGGATACCAATTTTACCTGCGAGACCCAAGACTTTCCCAGCGAAGTTAAGATCGAGCGAGCCTTGACTATGGGCGAAGTCAAAGGCCCCTACGACCGCTATGCCTATACCGACAGCGGGGTCTCGCCCCGCCGCCTGCCCGGCTTCGGCCCCGTGGTGGTGGCCGATTCCGATGAACACACCCCGGATGGCCACCTCACCGAAGACTTGCAGGTGCGGATCAAGATGCACGACAAGCGCCTGCGCAAGCTTAAGGGGCTGGTCCAGGAATTTGACGGCATCACTACCATGGGCCCGGCTGACGCCCCTTTGACCCTGGCTTGCTGGGGCTCCAGCCTGGGGCCGGTGGCCGAGGCCGTGGCCCGGCTCAATGCCGACAAGACTCCGGCCCGCATGGTCCATTTCAGCGAACTCTGGCCCTTCCCGGCAGCAAGGGCAACACACGCCCTGGGACGCCCGAAAAAACTGGTGATGGTGGAGATGAACGCCACCGGCCAGTGCAACCGGCTGCTGCGCCAGGAGACGGGAATGAACGCCGATCGCCTGGTTCTCAAGTATGACGGGGCACCGTTTACCCCGGAGTATATTCTCCGGGGGCTGGCCGGTGAAGCTTAGGAGGCGCCATGTTGCCAATTGACCTCTATCAGGGAATCGAGTCGGCCTGGTGCCCGGGTTGCGGCAATTTCGGCATGCTCAAGGCCTTCAAGCATGCCCTGGCGGAGCTGGAAATCCGGCCGGAAGCTTTCGTGGTGGTCTCGGGTATCGGCCAGTCGGGGAAATTTCCCCACTATCTCAAGTGCAACACCTTTAATGGCATTCACGGCCGCACCCTGCCCGTGGCCACGGGAGTGCGCTTGACCAATCATGAACTGAAAGTGGTGGCCGTGGCCGGTGACGGGGACTGCTACGGCGAAGGCGGCAATCACCTTCTGGCCGCGCTGCGGCGTAACCCCGACCTCACCCTGGTGGTGCACAACAATCAAGTTTACGCCCTCACCAAAGGGCAGGCCTCACCCACCAGCGACCAGGGGTATAAAACTCTGCTGCAGCCCCACGGGGTGGCCTACCCACCGCTGCATGCCCTGGCTCTGGCGGTGGCCCAGGACTGCTCCTGGGTGGGCCGGGGGTTTGCCGGAAAAATAGAGCACCTTACTGGCCTCTATAAACAGGCCTTGACTCACAAAGGCTTCGCCTTGCTGGAAGTGTTGCAGCCGTGCGTGACTTTCAATAAGATCAATACTTACCAATGGTACCAACAGCGGGTTTATGACGTTGAGAAAGAACCGGGCTACGACCCGGAGAATGAACTCTGGGCCTATCAAAAGGCCAAGGAGTGGGGGGAGCGCATCCCCATCGGGGTGATTTATCGTAACCCCCGGCCCACTCTGGAGGAGATGCAACCGGTGCTTAAGGCCGGCCCCTTAGCGCGACAACAACCAGAGCGTCCTGTAAGGGAGCTTCTCTCTGACTTTTTCTAAGAGGTGTCTTGGCAAAAGTCAAAGTTTAATTTGAAGAAGCGTCCTTTAAGGAGCTTCTGGCAGACTTCTTCTAAAAAGGAAATGACAATGACGGCAGAAAAAGAACTTCGGTCCTGGGATATCCTCAGAGAGCCCAATCGCATCTTGCTGGAGGAAGACTACGGCTCCAAGATGGAGCTTTTGATCTACACGTTAACCTGGGCCGTCGAGATCGGCCTCTGTTTCGCCCTGGCCATCGCCTATCTCCGGGGATAAAGATGTCCGCTGCGGCGGCTGACAGCGCGGTTTTGGCACCCTTGGGATGGTAAGGCTGGGTTATGTTGCAAAACGCTACGCTTTATAACTCCGGGATAAGCGCGTTTTTTTGAATATGGTTTATAAATTTTTTGCTAATCATATTGAAATAAACTTGCATAGGGCATAGAATATACTCAGAGGAGAACCCTCAGCATCAGATTTTTGACGAACCCGCTAACTAGCGGGAATCAGGCAGTAAGTAGGCGCGAGGCAGGAACCCACCACTCCTGGGGGTTACCACAGGCACTGGCGTAAGCAAGTTCGCAGAGCCAAGGTACCTTTTGCGGCACAGGCTCAGGGAGGTGTGGTGAGACCATGATAAATGAATTGTTAGCTCCGGGCGGCAGCCTGGAAATGGTGGAGGGGGTTTTTAAGAGCGGCGCCAATGCCGTGTATGTTGGGGCCAAAGGCTTCAGCCGCCGCAAGTGCGCCTGGGAGTTGGAAGACAGCCAGATCGGGGAAGCGGTTCGCATTGCCGACGATTACCAGGGGAAGATCCGGGTTGCCTTGAACGCGGAAATCCCGGTGGAAAAATTAGCCCTGGTGGTGCAAAAGGTCGAAAAGTACGCCCACTTCGGCGTCGAAGGGGTGATTGTGAAAACCTCGGCGGTGATGCAGGAAGTACACCGGCTTATCCCGGAATTGGTCATTCACGCCAGCGTGGGTTGCAATATCCAGACCCAGGAGGAGATGGCCCGCTTTAAGGCCTACGGCGCCACCCAATTAGTGGCTTCCACGGAAATCGACACCGCGGCCAAGCTGACGCGGTTCAAACGGGAAGCCGATGAACTGGGGCTCAAGACCGAGATTTTGGTTCACGGCAACCGCTGTATCGGCGGGGTCGGAAATTGTATGTTCCACGAACTTATCGCCGATTCTTACATCCGGAAGGTCTATCGGGATGAAGATGGCAACGAGGTCGTGGAGTACGAAGGCTGGCCCGACCGGAGCGGCAGCTGTTTTCGTATCTGCCTGCTCACTGATGAGCAGCGTCGGAAAGTTTTGTCCAAACGCGGGCAACCGCTGGAAAAGATCGAGGCCATCAACGCACGGGTCCGGCAGCATCCTAACGTGGCTTTTGCGATCCTGGGTGATGAATTGAAAGCCTACCTGAACCTGGGAATCGCCACCATCAAGGTCCAGGGCCGGGAGTATGCAGTTACCATGATCTCCCGCATGATCGGCTGTTACCGTCAGCTTATCGATGCGCACGCCCGGGGTGAAGACATCAACAGTGCCTTTTACCAGCGGATTCAGGACACGCTGGCGGCCCTGGTGTCTGAGCGGGATCAGGCCCGGATGGAAAAGACCAAGGAACTCCATCGCCATATCGTGGGATTGTAGAATCTATCATTTTTGTTGATTGATCGAATAAATTTACTTTCTTGTCACGAGAAGCCTGCCTTATAATAGGGCAGGCTTTTTTATGGGCATGAAGTATTCCCCTTTAAGGAATTGTTGGGGTGGCTGAATTAAGATTAGGCATGAGGCGATAGCGGCTGTGAAGTCCTTTGACGATTCTTTCGAGCCTACGGGCTTATCCTTCTGGGTCGGCCTGCTGCTAAGCATCCTGATTCTCGTCAGCAGTTTTTATAACCTGGCCAATTATCCCACTATCTGGTGGGATGAGGCCATCTTTTCCGAAACCGCCGCTAACCTGGCGCAACATAACCGCTACGCCTTTACGGTGCAAAGTCCCAATCAGTTAAATGATCTGGACTTTCGGATCAGCGCGGGGCCCGCGGTGATCCTGCCCGTGGCCCTGGCCTACAAAATTTTCGGCGTCAATCTGTTTTCCGGCCGGCTGGTGTCCGGGGCCTATCTGGTCCTCACCTTCCTGGCCCTGTTCGTGGTGTCCCGTCGCCTCTGGGGCTCCTTTACGGCCTTGTTGGCCGTGGCCCTGGCCCTTCTGGGCACCGATGTTTTTTACTGGGGCCGCTCGGTCTTGGGGGATATTCCTGCCCTGGGGCTCTTCCTGTGCGCCCTCTGCTTTCTGATCCGGGGCCTTGAATCCCGACCGCTCTGGCCCCTGTTGTTGGGCGGGGTATTTTTGGGGCTGGCTTTTGACGCCAAGGAATTTTATGGCCTGGCCTTCCTACCCCCTTTAATTATTATGGCCCGGCAGACCTGGGGCGAAAAAAGGCGTCTGGCGCTTCGGGTCCTGGCCTTCGCCGTTGGTGCGGCCTTGCCGCTATTGGCCTACCTGTTGCTCAAGGCGCTGATCCTGGGGAGCCTGTCAGGCGCGGCCCTCCATTTCCTGGCGCAGAAAAAGCTCCTCTGCCACGAGTTTTTCACGCCCCTGACTATCGGCCGCATCTATCCCGAGAGTGTGCTTTTGCTGCTGCAGGACCCGCTTTTCTGGCTGGGAGCCCTGGGGGTTGTCTGGATCTGGAAGAAAGAAACTCCCTCCATCGGGATGAACTTATGGATTTGGAACTTCCTGCTTTGGAGCGCGGTTTACCTTACCGCGGTCTTTTGGCACCGCTTCGCTCTACCGGCCCTTTTTTTGGCTTGTCCACTGGCCGCTTATTTCCTCAAGCAAGGTGCGACCCGGCTGGCAGCCGGGGACTGCGCCCGCCCGCCCCGCTGGTTGGCCCCTGGCATCATCGCGGTTGGTCTCGTCCTGTTCTGTCCGGCCACCGGCCTGGATTTTTTTAAGCAGATCCTCACCTGTCGCAGTGATACCCCCATGCGCCTGGTACAGTATCTCCGCATGCACGTGCCCAATCGCTGCCTCATCGAAACCCCGGAATATGAACTGGCCTTCCTGGATGATGACCACCGAATCCACCTCATGCCGTCATATTACTTCGTGGAATCCACCCCGGACCAGGTAGTGCTGCATAACCCCAGGAAAGAACCTTATAACTTTGATCAGGTGGGGGCCGACGTCCTGATCCTGGGGACCTTCGGCAAGGGCGTTTTCAAGCAGATCTATCCGGCGGCGCGCATCAACCGGGAGTGGCGCCGCATCGCCCAGGTAGATTATTACGATATCTATATATTGAGAAAATCAGAAAAAAAGATGTTACAATTGATCAATCGAACCTTGGCCTCCTACCATAAAGATAGTCTGATCAGACTTGCCAGTCAGAACGATGTCCAGCCAGCGCCGGTTAATACGTTCCATCACTGATTTCCGCCGCCTCTATCGGCAGCTCGCTTCCGGTGACCTGGTGGTCGGCGTCCTGGCGGTGCGGTCCGGCGAAGAGATTAAAATGCTGGACCTGATGGCCAAAGAAGTGGCCTTCTTCCCTGCGGTTCTGTCCCAATTCTTAAGCCGCTCCAAAGCGGCCCAGGCTGAAGTTTTGGCGGACTATATGGTTCCCGGGAGTTTTGTGGCTTATGCCCTGGCCGATCTGGCCGCACACCTCCCCGAATTTCAGGGCCGGGATGCAGTGGTGGCCAAACGGGACCGTGGCCACCTGGGCCTGGGGGTCAGCCTCTGGCCCTCATTGGAAACCCTGTACAGTCTGGCAAGCCTCCAGGGGCTCACCTACCCTCTGGTTGTCCAGCCTTTCCTGGCAGACGCCCGGGATGTTCGGGTGGTGGTATTGGGCGACTATGTCGAGGCCTATGAACGGCTCAACCCCCACAGTTTTCGTAAGAATCTTTTTCAGGGAGGTTCCTCCCGTCCTTTTACCCTCACCCAAGAACGACAGCATTTTTGCCGGGAGGTGATGGCCCGGGGGAACTTTCCTTATGCCATCCTGGACCTGCTCCTTGATCCTGAAGGCGGCCGGCCTTATCTTTCAGAAATCAGCTTTAAGGGCGGACTGACCGGAGCCTGCCTTTCCCAGGCCGAGTTCCGGGATCGCGTCGCCGCTCTGGAAGAGGAGTTCTGCCGATCATGGGAAAACTCATCGAAGACCCTGCCTTAAGGGATCATATTCAGGTCTTTGTTGACCGCACTGATGCGGGCCGGCGGCTAGCTGGTTTTCTGGACGGCTATCGAGGGACTGACGTGGGCCTCTTTGCCATCCCCGCCGGCGGCGTGCCGGTAGCCACAGAAATCGCCCGGGCTCTGGCGATGCCTCTGGATCTCATCATCGTCCGCAAAATTCAGCTTCCCTGGACCACGGAAGCGGGGTTCGGGGCGCTGGACCCCGGCGGCCAGGCGATCTTCAACGAAGATTTGATCCGCCGCATGTCTCTTTCCCCCGCAGATATCGACGCCCAGGTACAAACGACCGCCGCAGGCCTAAAGCAGCGGGAAAAACGTCTCCGGCACGGCAAACCCTACGCCCTTCTTTCCGGCCGCCCAGCCCTGGTGGTGGATGACGGCCTGGCCTCGGGCTATACCATGCGGGCCGCGGTCGGCTTCCTCAAGGCCCAGGGGGCCGGGAAACTCATTGTCGCGGTGCCCACCGCGTCCGAGCACACCGTCTTTGACCTGCTTCCCCTGGTGGATGAGCTTTACTGCCTCAACGTGCGGGGTGGCTATTCCTTCGCCGTAGCCGAGGCTTATGAAAACTGGTATGATCTCACCGAGGACGAAGTCCTAAAAATTCTGGAATCATTGGCTCAAGATAATTCATAGGGCGGCCCCTGGCCCCATATCGGCGTGCACGGCACGCCCTATTTATCCTTTCCAAGCTCTGCTTGGCCACCTCAAAATGAACAAATCTCTACCTTCAAACCTGTTACCGGCTCCCATCCCCAAAAATCGGTTGGCCTTTGATATCGATGGCGTGGTTGCCGATATCATGACTACTTTTCTGGACCTGGCCCGGGAACGTTACAACCAGGGGCATCACCTGCGCTACGAGCATATCACCACCTTCATGCTTTCGGAATGCCTGGACCTGCCAACCGGGATCATCGACGAACTCATCCGGGAGCTCATCGACCGGCCCCATGAACTGGCTATTGCGCCCTTCCCCCAAGCCGTGCCGGTCTTGACCCGCCTGGCCCAGGAAACACCGCTCTTATTTGTGACGGCCCGGGACCGGGCCTGGCCCATCGAACGCTGGCTGCAGCGCAACCTGGCTGCGGTATCGCCTGCGGCCATCCGGGTCCTGGCCACCGGCGACCCCGATACCAAGATTCACTACCTCAAGGACCACGGCATTCAGTATTTCGTGGAAGACCGGTTGGAAACTTGCCTGCAACTAGCCGACCACGGCATTACCCCCATCGTCTTTGCCCAACCCTGGAACCGCCGTTCCCACCCCTTTCCGGAAGTGGCCGATTGGCCTGCGCTGGAGGGCCTGATCTTCGAGGAGAGATAGATCCATGGGAGAGGGGGCCAGGGGCTTTTTTGTAAGTGGCCCCTATCCCCTCTTTAACAACCTCCCCCCAAACCTTCCATTTTCACAAACGTTAAGATAAAATACCCTTATGACGCAGAGGGAAGCAGCATTAGCAGGCAAGATTACGCTGGCCATGGAACAGGCCGCGGCCGCCGAGGGCGTGGACCCCGAGATCATTCGCCAGGGTTTGGCTCTGGGCACTGTCGCGGTCCCGGCCAACCGGGAGCACCGGGGGCTTAAACCCGCGGCTATCGGAGCCGGCGTCCGGGTCAAGATCAACGCCAATATCGGCACCTCGCCCCACGACGTGAGTCTGGAAAAAGAACAGGCCAAATTAGCCGCAGCCCTCACGTACGGGGCGGATGCGGTCATGGACCTGTCCACCGGCGGCAACCTGGATGAAATTCGCACCGCGCTCCTGGCCAACTGTCCGGCGCCCTTCGGCACCGTGCCCATCTACCAGGTGATGACCGAAGCCAAAAGCCTGGATGACGTCAAGGCCGACGACCTTCTGGGCATGGTGCACCACCACGCCAAACAAGGCGTGGACTTCGTCACGGTACACTGCGGGGTCACGCGAGCCGCTCTACCCTTGCTCAAAAAGCGAGTCACCGGCGTGGTCTCCCGGGGGGGCGCCTTCCTCTCAGCCTGGATGCGCCGGTATAAGCGGGAAAATCCCCTGTACGAGCACTATGACAAGCTGCTGGCCATTGCCAAAGAGTACGACGTCACCCTTTCCCTGGGGGATGGCCTGCGCCCCGGCTGTCTCGCCGACGCCACCGACAAGGCCCAGCTCCACGAACTGAAAGTTTTGGGCGAACTCACCAAACGCGCCTGGGCCGCGGGCGTCCAGGTCATAGTGGAAGGGCCGGGCCACTTGCCACTTAACGCCATCCAAAAAAACGTCCGCCTTCAGCAGAAATATTGCGCCAACGCCCCGTTTTATGTTCTCGGGCCCCTGGTCACCGACGTGGCCTCAGGCTACGATCATATCGCCGGGGCCATCGGGGGGGCCTTGGCCGCCACCCTGGGCGCGGCCTTTTTGTGTTACGTCACCCCTGCCGAACATCTGAAACTCCCGGAAGTGGAGGATGTCATCGACGGCGTGGTGGCCTCCCGCATCGCGGCCCACGCCGCGGACATCGCCCGGGGCCTGCCCGGCGCCGCGGACTGGGACCTGAAAATGTCTCAGGCCCGCCGGGCCTTAGACTGGGATACCCAGATCAAGCTTTCCATCAACCCCACCAAAGCCCGGCGCTACCGGGACCTCTCCCAGGCCAAAGACGACCAGTGCACCATGTGCGGCAAGTTCTGCGCCATGAAGGTGTTTGACGATAAATTCGAGGAATAAGTTCTTGGGGAGGGGCCAGGGACGGAAGCCCAACCCCACCCCCAACCCCGTAAGCAAAAATCGTAGGGGCGGGTTTGAAACCCGCCCCTACACGGGTATTTTCATATTTTAAGGTGACATAGATTAATAAGGAAATGCGTTCAAATAGGTAATTTAGTAACCACAGGTTTTACCGTGAAAATCCAAATCCCCCTAAATCCCCCTTTTTCAAAGGGGGACTTCCTCTCCCTGCCTTTAGGCTAGCGCTTTCAGAAACGAGGGTTCAGTCGGCGCCTAACTTCATTGAAATTACCTTTATGAGCGCAAGTATTAACACCTGCTAATTAACAAACCTTAACACCATTCCGCAAATTTCCATCAAACCCGCATTCCTGCTGGTTTCTTGATTCTGGCATGTTCCTTGCTTTTGATTTAGTAACCTAAGCTGCTGGTCTGCGCGCTGAAATTTCCGGCAGACATCAACCTCCCGCGGAAAGGAGCAGGTATGGCATACAGAGGATATCGTTTCTGGGGGTTACTGGCTGTGGTTCTGGGGGCTCTCATGGTACTGACGCCTTCGCTGGCCAGCGCCAAGACCCGCACCTGCCCCCCCTTCTTTTTGAAGACCGACGACGGCAAGATCATCAATCCCCTTACCGGCGAAAATGCCGACCAGCCCTACAGCACGCGACAGACCTGCGGCTCCTGCCATAACTACGACCAGATCACCAAGGGCTATCACTTCCAGCAGGGTTGGAACAAGATCAAGGACGATTTCTCCAAAAAGAAACCCTGGGTCTTGTCCGACGGCATGATGGGGAAGTTCTGACCGCCCTCTTTTCGCCAGTTGGCGAAAAAGCACAACCAAAATCCCGATGAAATCGACCTGACCCCCTTCGCCTTTGCCGCGGCGGGCGACCCCAAGATGCCGGGAGTGCCCGGCTGCGGCGGCTGCCATCCCGGCGGCGGCGGTATGGAGTTTGACCGCGACGGCAAACGGTTCGACAAGCGCCTGGCGGCTGAACCTCAACTGGCCCAAACTCTGGACGGCGATTACTACCAGAGCAAGTGGGACAAAACCGGCGTTATCGAGGCCGACTGCTTCATCTGCCACCTGCCAGGCTACAATTTCAAGGAACGCAATAACCAACTGCAGTCCCTGAACTTCAAGTGGGCCACGGTGGCGGCTTCGGGCGTCGGACTGGTGAGCGGCACCGTCAAAGAAGGTGTGCCGCCCAAAGTAGCGTACAACAAGCGCCTGTTCAATGAAGACGGCAAGATCGTTGTGGACCTCTCCTATCCTCCGCCGGCTGAAAATTGCGTTTTCTGTCACGGCCTCGCGGACGTGAAGAAGCGGGGCTTCTCCTGGAACGACCGGATCAACCCTGACGTCCATAACTTGCAGGGCATGAATTGCGCCCACTGCCACCCGTCCGTTGAAGACAAAAAACTGAAGGTCACCAAGATTGAGCACAACTTTGCCAAGGGCCATGAGTTTGTCTCCACGGTGGCGGACAACCTGGACAACACCATCAAGACCTGCAAGGAATGTCATGAATCGGGCTATATGGGCGCCACCCGGCCCCAGCACCTGTCCATCCGGCCCAACCACCTGGACAAGCTGTCCTGCGAGGTCTGCCACATTCCGGCCTTGCACCGGGCGGGCTTCGAAGGCTTTGATGTCACCACCGGCCAGATGGTAAACTACCCGAAGCTCGGGGCCAAAAAGATCGGGGAGGAGTTCACCTGGCAGCCGGCCTTCCAGCGGGACGAACACGGCAAGCTTTGGCCGGTGAATCGGTTCAACTCGGTTTTCTTTACTAATCAGGACAAGGACGGCATCAATTATCCCCTGTTTGCCCGGGAACTGAAAAAAGGCTACGAAAAGGCTAAACCTCAACTCAACCCCAAAAATCCCATGAAACCGGAAGTGCACACGCCGGAGCAGATCAAGATCGTCCTGACGGCGTTTTCGGAGACGCTGAAGGGGGACAAGCGGTTCCAGCAGGTCAAGCCGTACTACCACAAGGGCGGCATGATGCACTTCTTAAACGACAAGGGCGAGGTGGTGAGCGGCAAGGACACCACCTGGGCCGGCCAGCTTGAGGGCTTCAATATCAACCACAACGTAGCCCCGGTGAGCCAGGCCTTAGGAGCCAACGGCTGCGGCGACTGCCACTCGGATACGGCCCACATGTTTAAAGGCCAGATCGTCACCGACATGTTCGGACCTGACGGCAAACCGGTGACCATCAGTTCCGGCCGGCTCTTCGGTTGCCAGCCCTGGGCCTTCACCTTTAATCAGATTCACCAGATCTATCTGACGCCTTATGTGAGCTGGGTCATCTTGCTCCTGGTCTTTGTCCTGGTGCTGCATTACACCGGGCAAGGCCCCAAGGTGGCGGATTTCTACGCCGCGCCCGGCGAAATCCAGCGGTTCAGCCTGGCGGAGCGCTGGACCCACCTGGTTCGCATGGTCACCTTCCTGATCCTGTTCTTTACGGGCTACATCTTCTTCTACAACAATGTCACCATGCTGCGGATGTTCTTCGGTTCGCAAGGTTCCGCAGTCATCATCCACTGGGTGGCTGGCCTCATCTTCGTGGCCGCCTCCATTGTCAG
Organism: Desulfobaccales bacterium; assembly: GCA_041648175.1. Lineage (NCBI taxonomy): Bacteria > Pseudomonadati > Thermodesulfobacteriota > Desulfobaccia > Desulfobaccales > Desulfobaccales bacterium. Next base: position 89,424 of record JBAZPO010000008.1, read on the forward strand.
TCTCGTGCTGTGGTACAAAGACGCCGGATTCGTGAGCTACGATAAGGAATGGCTGAAAAAGCGCGGCGGCTATATCGGCGGCAAAGAAGTTGAGGTCCCGGCGGGGAGGCTTAACGCCGGCCAGAAGATTTTCTTCTGGCTCTCGGTGGTCCTCTCCCTCATTATGGGGATAACCGGCATCCTGCTCATCTTCAAGGCCAGCCTGCCGTTGACCCTTAACTGCTTTCTGTCCACGGTCCACGGCTTCTTCGCCATCATCTTCGTGGCCACCATCATCGCCCACGCCTACTTGGGAACCATCGCCAACCCCGGCACCTGGAGCGCCATGGTGGACGGCAAGGTGAGCCGTCTGTGGGCCAAGAAGCACCACTCGGAGTGGTACAAGGAGATGAGCGCCGGAGAAAAGCCGGCTGCAAAGCAGGATAAGCCGCCAGAATCCTAACCAGGTGGCCGGGGCCTGAGCGTATCAGGCCCCCGGCCTGCGAACGATTGGCGATTATTTTAACTCAAGGGGTGGCCCACAGGGTCGCCCCTACCATCTGTTCTGACCACATCCCATACCTGACCTTCGATCGGCCACCTAAAAAAATCTGTCTGCTCCCGTCAATCTATGACAATTGTGGTGTTTTTCCTGGGGTTGTGTTAAATTTCCCTTAAGACTCCTCCCATGCGATGGGGAGCTTGGATCCAAGGATTTGGACCGAGACTTAAGGAGGGAAGAGGATGGATTGTCTGCCACACACCCAGGGGGCCATGGTCGCCCCTGAGCCTGCCCAAGGGCTGAAATTCACTCAGGCTTTGGACCATATGCACGAGGAACTGGGAGGAGTGCTGGCCCAGATTACTCCCGATATGGCCGAGACCCTCATCAAGGAACTGGAAACCGCACCTCGCATCTTCGGCTGCGCTGCGGGCCGCTCGGGATTTATCCTCCGGGGCTTTTTGATGCGGCTGATGCACTTGGGTTTCACCGTTTATTCCGTGGGGGAGACTATTACCCCCCGGGTCCGCCCCAATGACCTGCTCATCGTCATGTCCGGCTCCGGCGAGACCGCCCAACCCCGGGAGATGCAGCGCCGGGCCAATCAGGCGGAAGCCCGTACTCTGGCCCTGACCACTCATGCGGCCTCCACCATCGGCAAAGAAGCCCAGGTCACCATCACCGTTCCCGGGACCACCAAACTGACCCTGAACCGGGAAGCCAATTCGGTGCAGTGCCCGGGCAGCCTCTTCGAACAGGCTACTTTCTTCTTCCTGGAAGCGGTGGTGCTGATCCTCTACCAGCGGCGCCTAGGCCGCAACCGGGGCGAAGTCCTGGACCGCCACGCTGATTTGGAGTAGGGGCAGGGATTAGGGGTTAGAGATTAGGAACCAGGAGGTTGAGGTTCAGCCAAAATGGGGCACGAAGTGCGCTCTTTCAAAGATTTAGTGGCCTGGCAGAAATCCATGGCCCTCGTTACCGAAGTTTATCGCGCCAGCCAAGGGTTTCCCAAAGAAGAAATCTTTGGACTGACCAGCTATCCGCATTGAAAAAATCATCCCCAATATCTAACCCCTAATCTCTATTCCCTAATCTCTGGGTCCATAAGGAACAACAATCATGCCTCCAATATTGCAACTCGCATTAGACTTCGTGGATTTGCACCGGGCCGTGCGCGTGGCCGAACTGGCCGTACCCGCCGGGGTGGATTGGGTGGAAGCCGGGACACCCCTTATCAAGAGCGAGGGTCTGGATGCGGTGCGGGAGCTAAAAAGGCTCTTTCCCGGCAAGACAATTGTGGCCGACATGAAGATTATGGATGCGGGGCGCATTGAAGTGGAGTCCGCAGCCAAGGCCGGAGCTCAAATCATCGACGTCCTGGGTACGGCCACCGACGCCACCATCGAGGAATGCATCCAGGCCGGGAAGAATTACGGCGCCAAAATTGCGGTAGACTTGATCGCCGTGGCCGATCCCGTGACCCGGGCCCGCCAGGTTGAGGCCTTAGGGGCCGATTATATCGCGGTGCACGTGGCCATCGACGAGCAGATGCGGGGCCGCGATCCTTTTGCCATCCTCTATGAGGTCAGCCAGGCGGTGCACCTTCCCGTGGGGGTGGCAGGCGGCATCAACTCCGAAACCGCGGCCGCGGCCATCGCCCACGGGGCCGCCTATGTTATCGTGGGCGGCGCTATCACCAAGGCTTTAGATCCTGCCATAGCCACCATGGAGATTCGCCGGGCCCTGGATGAAGGTGCGGTCATCCCCACGACATTGTTCAAGCGGGGCGGCGAGGCAGAGATTCACCGGGTGCTTTCCATGGTGTCCGCGGCCAATCTCTCGGACGCCCTGCATCGGGGCGGGGTGTTGCAAGGCTTGCGGGCCCTGTTCCCGGGGTGCCGCCTGGCAGGCCGGGCCTTGACGGTGCGCACCTATCCCGGCGATTGGGCCAAACCGGTGGAGGCCATCGACGTCGCCCAACCGGGGGATATTCTGGTGATCGACGCAGGCGGCGTAGGGCCGGCCATCTGGGGCGAACTGGCCACCCATTCGGCCATCCAACGGGGCGTGGGCGGGGTGGTCATCGACGGGGCCATTCGGGACACAGGCGATATCGTCAAGCTGGGCTTTCCGGCCTTCTCGCGCCTGGTGATGCCCAACGCCGGAGAGCCCAAGGGTTTCGGGGAAATCGGCGTACCCATCCGGGTCGGCGGCCTCAAGGTGGAGTCCGGCGACTGGCTCCTGGGAGACGACGACGGCGTCGCGGTTCTGCCCCAGAAGATCGCCGTGGAATACGCCAACCGGGCCATGGACGTTTTGGAAAAAGAAAACCGCATCCGGGAAGAAATCAAAGAAGGCCGCACTCTGGCTCAAGTGACGGATTTGCTCCGTTGGGAAAAGAAGGTCTGATTAACCATGTCGAAATGTAGTGGTGTGTTGCACAATTAAAGTGGCCCTAGATATGCGGTTTTTTTTATCCCCTTTCCTAAAGGGGGGCAGGGAGATTTTTATAACTCCCTGAAATCCCCCTTTTTCAAAGGGGGACTTAAGCTACTAAATCCAGCTACCCCGACCTAATTTAATGTCCAGCTAATTATGATTCGGACCACTAGTAAGGCTTTATTGGCCTTAAGCTCCTTCATGCTCATGGGGTTTCTGGTTTTCTATCCCGCCCTCAGGGTCGGTTTTTTGGGGGATTTTGCCGGAGACCTTTATGGAAGCCAGCAAAATTGGTTTAATTTTGCAGCGTACCAATGGAACTTTTATGTTCCCGCTATGGCGATTTATTCCGGCCTCTATAAAACCTTTCAGTTATTTCCTCTGCCCTATCATGTCGTTCATCTAGCGTTGATATTCATCAATGCTTGGCTGGTATACGTGCTGGCCCAAGAATTAGAATTTGAGTCCTGGCAATGTTGGGTCGCCGGGCTCCTGGCGCTTTTCAACTCCACCGCGTTCGAGACCTATTTCTGGTTGAGCACTATTCCTAAGGTCTTGGCCACCAGTTGCGGATTGGCCGCCTTGATCTGTCTGATTCGTTTGCGGCAAAAGAGAGCCTCAATTTGGGGTTGGGGCTACTTGATCATGGTGACCATAGGGATGTCCCTGGAATCTACCGGCTTGATCCTCCCTTTATTGGGACTGTGCCTGGACACCTATTACCGGCCCTGGAGGGTCTCCGAAGCGGATAAGGTTACTCCCCTTTCAGGCCTCAGGCTGCATTTCTGGAGTTTCGGCAGCGCGGGGATTTTTTTGCTGATCCGCCATTTTCTTGGTATTAAACCGTACGTTACGAATATCCCCATGCTCAAGAAATATCTAACTCTGACCAGAACGATCTTTAGCACCTTTTTCCATGGGCTCTCTGAACCTTTCTTGTTTGTCGTCGAAGGCATCACTCCAGTCTCTATAATGCTGGTTATGGTGTTATTGATTGTTTTAATGGGGGTCTGGTATGTCAAGCAAGGACCGGAAAAAAGACGCTTTACTGCCCTGTTGCTGTTGTGGGTAGGGGCTTGCTTGCCCCATACCATCGGGGCCAATTTTCAATCCCGCTATCTCTATTTCCCAGGAATATTCGCTGCCCTGGTATTGGCGGACCTACTGGGAACTTTGAGGCTGCGCCTCTATGCCCGGAAGTTTGTCTGGTTGTTCATTTCACTGGTTATCATCGGATATCTCGCCACGGACCTCTACGCCTTCCACCAGTCAATAAAATACTATATGGAGGCTACCCGGATTTATGATGCCGGTATCCAAAAAATAAGGAGTAACTTACCCGAGAAGCCGGACGGCATTCGTCTGGTTTTGGTTGATTTCCCTGATAGTATCAGCCGCCCTCGTACCACTCGCCGGGGTCATATAGACGGATATCGCATATTAGTTTTCCGCAATGCCCTCCCCTGGCACATGAGGTTGCTTTATCAGAACTCCAATTTAAATGTGACCTTATTAAAATTATCGGATCAAGACGGTGATGATAACCCTGAACCTTTAGGAACTCCCGCCAGTCCGGAGCAGTTAGCCAAACTGTTAGCTTCCCCGCAAACTATGACATGGCAGTACTTACCGGGGAATCCTGAAAATTTTGTCTTGAACCCCAAACCTTAATTGTCCCGTTTTTCATAGAGAAGAGAAAAGGTTCCATTGAAGTCATTACCAACAGCATCTAACAGATACCTTCTCTCTTTTAAGGACTTTTTAGGAATAATCCGGGTTAAAAACCCCATCAAGAAATTCCCCGCAATTAATTTTTTCACCAGAGGCGCTCGATGAACGGGCCATTTTCCAATCTTCCCAAATGTGCTATTATTTCAATTATGTGGAGAAAGAACAAGGTCGGTAGCAAGCTCTTAGGGGTCACCCTGTTGTCCCTGCTGGTGGCTTTGGTGGGTCTGCTCCTGGTGATGCAATACTTGGCCACCCGGCAAATCCTGGAATGGCACCGTCAACGGGTGGAGTTGGTGGGTCGCCTTGTACTGGCGGAATACCGAGAGAAACTCCAACGGGTTGAGCAGGCAGCCAATCTCCTGGCCGACAACCCCACATACGGGGAGCTACTGGCTACCGGCAATGCAGAGGCCTTGCGGCGCTTGGTAACTCCCATGATGATTGCCACCGGGCTCCACATCCTCACTATTACTGACTATCAGGGGGTCATCCAGGTGCGGGTCCACGACCCCGAGGGTATGGGTGTCAATATTTCCGGCAATCCCTTGGTGCGTGCCGGTCTTCAAGGTAAAGAAGCCTCTCGCATGACCCAGTGGAAAGATTCCATTGCCTTGAGCGCCTCGTCCCCCATTCGCTACGACAACAAGGTAGTGGGGGTGATTCTTACCGGCCTCCTCATTGACAAGGGTTTCGTGGAGTCTCTGACGCGCCCCGGGGCCGAGGTGGCCATCTTCTTCGGTAATCGCCTGGTGGTCAATTCCTTTAAAGACCTGTCCGAGAGCGCCCTAAATCAGCTCCAGCGCCACCGCGACCTGGCAATCAAGGGGCAAGGGCTGGAACAGGCCCAGCGGCTCCAACTGGGGAATGAGGACTATACCATCACTTATCTCCCCTTGGAAGAAGTCGATCAACCCTGGGAAAGCCTGATCGTGGTGGGGGTCAGCCGGCGAGAGCTGGAACCGACGCTCATGACCCTGAAGCTGATCATCTTCGGGGTGGGAGGGGCTGCGGCTGTGATCGGGGGGCTTCTCAGTTTCTGGCTGTCCTCCGGGATGCGCCGCCAGATAGCCCATTTATCCGAAGGCACTCGGAAAGCTACACTGGAGGAACTGGCTGGAGATATCCCGGTGACCAGTCACGATGAGTTGGGGGAACTGGCCGAATCCTTCAATGCCATGATCCGGGCCCTGGGGGAAAAGACCCGGCTCCTCCAGGAAGAGCGGGATCGCGTTGCCGCCAATGCCGATTTTCTCTCCATGATCGTCCACGACATCAAGGCTCCCCTGACCGGGGTGCGCCTCACTATCGAGGCCCTGGAGGACGAAACTCTGCCTCCTGAGATTCATCACAAGTTGCAAGGCATCATAGAACGGAGCGAAGGCCTCCTCCTGCACCTCCACAATGTTTTGGACTTAAGCCGGTTTGAATCCGGGCGCCTGGCCTTAAGACCCGAGCCGGTTCCTCCTGGCTTTATCATCCAGCGTCTGCTCCATCACTTCGGGGCGCTGGCCCAGCACCAGGGGGTGAATCTAGTGGCCCCGCCGCCACCGAACCTGCCCGCCATCATGGTTGATGAGCCTTCCCTGGATCGCGTCTTGGCCAATCTTTTGGTCAACGCCCTGGCCGCGACGCCCCGAGGCGGCAAAATCCAGGTGCAAGCTCTCCCTGCCCATGACCACGGGGAAGTTGAACTTGTCGTGGCGGATACGGGCTGTGGCCTGAGCCTTGAGGAACAGGAGCACCTGTTCGAAAAATACCGCCTTTCCCGTCACAAGAATAACGGCTCAGGGTTAGGGCTCTATATCTGCAAGACTCTAGTCGAGGCCAACCAGGGGCGTATCTGGTTGGAGAGCACTCCCGGTCACGGCGCGGCTTTTCACCTGTCTTTTCCCGCTGCCCAGGAAGACTTAGAATCGGCAGGCTCAGAGGAAGAGGCGCGGGTGGCCTCGAAAATCTCCAGCCCTGACTTGCATTAACGGGGATGTCTCAGATAAAATAACAGATATTTGAGCCATTTTCCCCACATGCCACCGAAATTTCCTGCCCTTTAGGAGGGATGGCTAACTCTTACCGTGCACGCTATGTGCTGGTCGATGGGAGTTGTCAGTGGACCCGAGCCCCTGGATTTTAGTGATCGATGATGAGCGCTGGATCCGGGAAGCCCTGGTGTCAATCCTGGGTCGCGCCGGTTACCAGGTCACGACCCGGGACGGGTTTGACCAGGAACTGGAAGCCGGTCACTTCCCTCAGCGCTATGAGGTGGCCGTGTTGGATTATCACCTGCCCCACCTCAACGGCCTGGAGGTAGCCAGGCGCCTGAAACAGTTCCAACCGGATTGCCGCATCGTCATGATTTCTTCCGAATTACCCCACCTACCGGAACTTGCCGGCCTGGAAGGCGTGGTGGACCGGTTTCTGGCCAAACCCTTTTCCAAGGACACCATTTTAGAGGTAATCGCCCAGCTTTGTCCCTCCCCGGTGACGTAAACCTCGCATTTATGGAAGACCCCGCCTTGGCCGGAGATCTTCCCGAGGCGGTGCTTGGCTATGCCCGGCGGGAGCACCTGTTCACCTCCAACGACCGGGTCCTGGTGGCGGTATCCGGCGGCCCGGATTCGGTAGCCCTGGTCCATCTTCTGATACGGCTACGCCCGGTGCTGAGTCTGGAGCTGGGCATGGCCCACTATGACCACGGCCTTAGGGGAGAAGACTCCCGGCGTGACGCGGACTTTGTGGCCCACCTGGCCCAGCGCCTGGGCCTACCTTGCCATATGGGGCGTGGACAGGTGAAAGAGGCGGCTCGTAGGGACAAGGTTTCAATCCAGATGGCGGCCCGGAAGCTGCGGCGCCAATTTTTCCAGGACACCCGTAACGTTCACGCTTACACCAGGCTGGCCTTGGGCCACACCGCGGACGATCAGGTGGAACTCTTCTGGCTGCGCCTGCTGCGGGGCGCAGGGCTGGAAGGTCTGAAAGGCATGGAGCCAACCACCCCCGAAGGCCTGGTGCGGCCTTTGCTGGCCATAGGTAAGGCGGTCCTGTTGGCCTGGCTGGAGCAGGAAAACCTTGCTTACCGCGTTGATGCCAGTAACCTGAGCCGGGCCTACTTGCGGAACCGGGTGCGCCTGGACCTCTTGCCTCACCTCACCCAATTCTACAACCCCCGTCTGGCCCAAACCATCTGGCGGACCCAGACTCTGCTCCGAGAAGATGAGTTCCTCTTGCGCCAAGATACGGTCGCGGCCTGGAACCGCATTGCCCGGAGATTGGCCGAGGACTGTTTTGCCTTGGATCTCGAACGGTTTTTAGCCCTGGAGGGGCCCTTGCAGCGCCGGGTGCTCAGGTTCGGGGTGGGTAAAATCGGGGCGAATCTCACTCTCACCGCCGCTCAAGTTGGCTCTCTGTTGGCCTTGGCCAAAAGTGAGCGAAGCGGCGGGCTGATCTCGCTGGGGGAAAACGTCCAGGTTGCCCGAGCCGCGGCAGCCTTGCATATTTTAAGAGGCCTGCCCGAACCGTCTCGAGAGGTCACCCTGCTGCCAGACAGAGCGGGGGAGGTGGAGTCCCCCGAGGGCTGGCGCTGGAGGTTGACCCGCCGCCCCAGTCAGCCCGGGGACGCCTGGCCGTCCCCAGAGGTGGCCTGGTTCAACCCGGCTCGGGTCTCCCTGCCCCTTAAGGTGCGAGGTTGGCGCGCCGGAGACCGCTTTTGGCCCCAGGGCGCCCCGGGTCCCAAAAAACTCCAAGATTTCCTGGTGGATGCGAAAATTCCCCGTTGGCTCAGACCCCATCTCCCCCTGGTGACCAGCGCTCAGGAGATTATCTGGGTCGCGGGCCTGCGTCTGGCCGAGCCGGTGAAACTCCTTTCAACCAGCCGGGATATGCTGGAAATTGCCGTGACACCCACCACTCCTGACACCACCCGTATCTCCGAGATTCTGCGTCAGATAAGGAATTGAGAGTTTGTCTCAGTCCGGTCCCCCGCTCCTGTTGATCAACCCCTGGATCTACGATTTCGCGGCTTATGATTATTTCGCCCAGCCGTTGGGGCTGCTCTATCTGGCGGGGCTTTTGGAGGCGCGGGGCTACGCGGTACATTTCCTGGATTGCCTGGGCGCGCCGCACGCCAAGCCTGGACCTTTCGGCACCGGCCGCTACCCTAAGGAAATCCTGCCGCCGCCTCCGGCCTTGCAAGGCATCGCCCGGCGGTACGGGCGCTATGGCATCAGTGAGGCGGCATTCCGGGCGCGCCTGGCTCAGATTCCCAAACCCGCGGCCATCCTGGTGACCTCCCTGATGACCTATTGGTATCCGGGAGTGGCCGCGGCCATTCGGTTGGCCCGAGAACACTTCCCCGATGTCCCTGTTGTATTGGGAGGAATCTACGCCACTTTGTGTCCGGAGCATGCCCGCCAGCACAGCGGCGCCGACCGAGTGGTCGCTGGACCGGGGGAGGCGGCTGTTTTCACTCTCCTTGAGGAAATCACCGCTTGGCCCAGCCCAGGGCCAACCCCTGCAAAAAGGGATGCGCTGGACTCTCTTCCCTATCCGGCCTTGCAGCTCCTTAATCATCCGTCCTATATCCCTATCCTCACCTCCCGGGGCTGCCCCCTGGAATGCTCGTACTGCGCCTCGCGCCTGCTTCAACCTGCTTACCGGCGGAGGCAGCCTCTGGCAGTGGCCGAAGAGTTGATCTACTGGCAGGAGCGCTTGGGGCTCAGCGATGCGGCGTTTTATGACGATGCCCTGCTGGTGGCGGCGGAAGAGCATCTGCTGGTGATTCTGGAAGAACTGGCACGCCTAAGCCGCAGCTTTCAGTTCCATACCCCCAACGGCCTCCACGCCCGGCTCATCACGCGGGAAGTGGCCCGTTGGCTCAAACGGGCCAATTTTGTCACCCTGCGCCTGGGAGCGGAAACCACCGCGCTGGGGCCGGCCCGCCTGGACCAGAAACTTGCGAAAGGTGAACTGGAAACCGCCCTGGCCCTCTTGCGAGAGGCCGGATTTTCCCGGGAATCGATCGGGGTCTACCTCCTCATCGGCCTGCCGGATCAGGAGGAAGCCGAAGTTGTGGCTTCCATCAATGAGGTCAAAGCCTTGGGGGCCACCCCGGTGCTGGCCTTGTACTCCCCCATTCCCGGCACCGCCCTGTGGAGCCGGGCCCAGGCCACCTCCCGCTACGACCTGAACGCTGACCCCATCTTCCATAATAACTCTTTGTTTCCCTGCTGGCCGCAGTTCTCCTGGGAGCGCTATTCCCGGCTCAAACGTCTGGCCGCCTGGTAAAAGTTGTGGTACGGTTGAACTGGGGGAAGGGCTCTGGGCCTTCATAAGTGGCCGCTACCCTGGTCCTCCCCTCACCTCATTCATAAAGGCAGTCATATGGGAACGTCCAGTGCCCGGCGGGGGCCGACTACGGCGTTATGGCGGGCGGCCAAAGGGGCGGCCACCCGGTATCTGTCGCCGGAGGGCGGCGGCGAGCTGAATGCACGGGAAGTGGTGACCCGGTATCTGGCGGCCGCAGAGGAGACGCCGGGGCAGGGGGACCGCTTGGCGGTGTTCCGGTTTACCCGGAAAGTTGGCCAGGAACTGGGGGCTTTTGGGGAAGAAGTGAAGGCTCAGGGATGGGAGCGGAGTTTGCAAGAACGAGGCCTGGCGCCGCTGGTTCACGGTGAGGTCACGATGCTGGCTCAAGGGTTGAGCGGGGTTTTGGCCGGTAGTGGCGGCGGATTGGAAGAGGCCGCGGTGCGGACTACTCTGGCGCTGGTGCTGCGACGGGCGTTGCAATCCGGGGACGAGGCAACACCTGCGAATCTGGTGCGGCAGTTTCTGGCCACTGCGGTCGCCCTCCGTCTGGCCCAGGATCTGGGGGAGCCCCTGGAAGCCGCTGCAGGCAGTTATGGGCGGCTTAAGGACGGATTCAACCACATTAAACAATTGATCGAGGTTAATATCCCGGAGGAAAATGAGCAACCGGCACCTCCGATCAGCCCCGATCACTGGCAGGGGCTCGCGGGTTGGATCTGGGTCACGGAAATAATGGCGGCTTTGATGGATAAATTTGGGTGATGAGAATTACAGGAATAGTGCGCGAATGCCAGGGGCAAAGTCCCACGAATGACTGTTTCTAACCATCATTGTGTCTTAAAGTTATGAGGAACGCATAATGGCTACTATCAAAACAAAACAGGACATATTGATGATTCTTCGCCAAAACCAGGTTCGCCTCAAGGCGCTTGGTGTAAGTAGGATAGGGTTGTTCGGATCATTTGTCCGTGGGGAACAGCATCCCGATAGCGATATAGATCTGCTCGTGGAATTTGAAGTGGGAAAGAAAACATTTGATGCCTTTATGGAACTGTCTTTTTTCCTTGAGGATATTTTGCAGCGAAAAGTAGAAGTTATAACGGCAGAATCCCTTAGTCCGTATCTTGGTCCGCATATTTTGAAAGAGGTGGAATATGTCGCTCTCGCCGCTTGAATATCTGCGCCATATCCTTGATGAAACCGAGTATCTGATTACTGAAAGCCAGGGGTTGAGCGTGGATCGATTCATGGGCAGCGAGACACTAAAGCGTGCCTTTGCAAGGAGTATTGAGATCATTGGGGAGGCCTCGAAGAAAGTCACTGATGCACTGAAACAAAAATACCCCGAAGTTGACTGGCGCTCAATGGCAGGGATGAGGGATCGCCTTATTCACGACTACTTCGGGGTGGACTATGATATTGTCTGGGATGTTGTTCAAAATAAAATACCAGTCCTTCATCAAAAAATAAAGACGATACTGGACAAAGAGAAGGTGCTGCAACGATAGCTTCAGTTCGCACACTTAGGTGCTATGATGCGTGATATAAGAATGAGGCCCGTTCATGGCGGCCCACCTTTACCTGAAAGCCCCTAACGAAAAACGCCGGCCGCCGCCGGGGATGTCTGCGGTCATCCATTTGGATGAGCCGGGCCAGTCCGGCTATCCTCTGCACCAGAATCTTTCCCGGCTATTCAGCACTCCTCGGCCTCCGGACCAGTCGGTCCAAGCCTTCCTGCTGGCGGCCCTGGGGGTTTGGACCGCGGATAAATTGCAGCCGCGCCAGAAGACAGTCGATGCCTGGACCAGGCAGCTCACCCTGCATCTGCCCGTCAGTCCTGCGTGGCTGCCCCTGGCCCCGCGCATGGAGGCGGTCTTCAATTTTCTCACCGGGGATGACTGGACCCTGAAGTTGCGGGAAGCGCCCCTGGACCTGGGAATTAACAGTAAGTGGCCCCACCCCTGGTCGCCTGATGGGGTGATGCTGTTCTCCGGGGGGCTGGATTCCCTGGTGGGGGCCGTTGATTTTTTGGAGGCCGGGCAGCGCCTGCTGTTGGTGAGCCACTATGATTTTGGGCAACTGGCCTCCGTCCAGCAAAATCTGGCCGCAGCGTTGATTGGTCATTATGGCTCGGATCGAGTGCATCACCTGGGGATTCGGGTGCAATTCCCCGAGGCCCCGGAGCTGACCATGCGGAGCCGGTCACTGCTTTACCTGGCCTTGGGGCTGACTGCGGCTGCGCCCTGGGGCACTGATACTTCCTTGATCATCCCGGAAAACGGTTGGATCAGTCTCAATCCGCCCCTGACCGTCAACCGCCTGGGCAGTTACAGCACCCGCACCACCCATCCCCACTTTTTGGAGCAGCTCACAAACCTCTGGCGAGAGGCGAATTGTGCGACTCCGCTGGTCAATCCTTATCAACTTCTCTCCAAGGGGAAGATGGTAAGCTGCTGCCGCAACCGGGAACTCCTGGAACGGCTTTTCAGGTTGAGCGTGTCCTGCGCCCGGCCGGTGGTCTCCCGTTGGCAGGGTGGCGCCGCGGGCTCGTGCGGCTATTGCTATCCCTGCCTGATGCGAAGGATTGCGCTGCACGCGCTGGGATGGGATCGGGGCGAAGACTACCGGCGGGATGTTTTGGCTGACCCGGATATCTTGGCGCACCGGGTCCGGGGAGGAGACCTGCGGGCTTTGCTGCTGGCGGTCAAGGCCTGGGAGGAAACCCCGGCGGACGTGGAAGCGCGCCTCATGTTGGGGGGAACTCCTGAGGCCCTGGTGGCGCGATTGCCCCTGGCCCGCCAGGTGCTGGCCCGGGGGTTCCAGGAAATCACCGGCTGGCTCCGGGATAAAGGGCCGGGGTGGGTGCAGGCTTATATGGCTTGATTATACTGGGGGCAAGAAAGCTCCGGCAAAATTAGTCTTTGGCAAAATGCTAAAGGCGGGATGCGCTTCGCTTTCCCGCCTGCGGGCTTTTTTCAGGCTTGGATTGGGGGCGAGATTGGAAGGTTAAGTTATCCATGGGTGCCCTCCTTTCACGAAAAGGCTATCTATCTGAGGGTATAATTATTGTGGTCATTTGTTCCTTGACACCCAAGATATTGTGTGGTAGGGATACATATGGATAAACAAAAGCCCTCCAATGTATCAGCATCGGAAGGCTTTTAGTTTGCTCCCTAATCTCAGGAAGGGACCGGGAGCGGTTGACAATTGTACCTGTTTTCACAAACTCTAACTAAACATAAGATAGTAGCGACAGGAAAAAATGTCAACTAAAAAAGGTCCCTCCAAAGGAGGGCTGATGTATTTTGCCCAGAAACCGTAGCACTGACAATCAGGGACGGTCATTCGGCTCGGCGACAGTAGGTCAGGTCTGGAATAAGGGAAGAATAATTCCGGGCTATGATTCAGCCGTCTGGCGGTATGATATGTGTGGTCAGCCTATGAAATACTCGGAGTATGGGAACACCAACTCTAAGAATGGTTGGGAAGTTGACCACATCAAGCCGGTGGCCAAAGGCGGAGGGGACGAACTCGGAAACCTCCAGCCGCTGCAATGGGAAGACAATCGCAGCAAAGGGGATGCCTACCCCTGGTCTTGCAGTTAACCAATAACCCCTCTGAGTGAAAACTTCAGGGGCCTATTAACCTGCCAGGCTGGTTTATTTGTCCAGCTTGGCAGGTCCTTCGACACATCTGTCTATCGGCCTGCCCATTATCATCAAAACCTTCGCCTTTAGCCTCCCAGGGAGACGGCCAGGGCCGTGGTTAGTTTGACCACGTCCTGATTGGTTTTGCGCAGATGGCGGGAGAGGACCTGGGCCAGACGCAAGATCAGCTTGACCCCCATGGCGGGATTGCGCTCGATCAGGTCAAGAAAATCCTTTTGATGCAGCTCCAGCAAGGAGCAATCGGTCAGGGCAGTCACCGTGGCCGACCGGGTTTCGTTTTCCAGCAGGGCCATTTCGCCGAAATAGACTCCGTGCTCGGCGTTCAGGCGGATAAACACCCGCTCTTTGGGGGTGTCTTCATCCAGCACCAGGGTGAGTTGCTTGGTGATCTCCACTTCCCCGGATTGCATGATGAAGAGACTGTCGCCGGGGTCGCCTTCCAGGATGATGACCTCCCCGGCGGGAAAGACCCGGGGCACAGTGCGAGTGAGCACCTGATGAATTTCACCCTCTTCCAGATCCTGGAACAAGAAGATTTTCCGGAAAAAAGCGGCATCCTGCATCAGAGATCCGGCCTCTTTATAGCGATGACCACGGCATATTGGCGCGGCCCCACAATCTGGGAAAGGGGTGGATTGATCTGGTAGTCGACCTTGGTACGCCCCAGGAGATGGGACATCTTGGTTTCGGCAAATTTGCGACGGATAAAGTCATCAATGGCCGAAGGCTCGTCGGACAACAAGTCTTCGAGGCTCAAGGCCCGGCCCTCGGTATACACGCCGATGAGGATGCCCTGATGCTGTTCCTGGAGGAAGGCGGCAAACTCGCTCAAGGGACGACCGTTGAAATAACTGGGGACTTCCACATCCCACAGGGTTTGCCCATCCCCCAGGAGCAGCGAGGTGTAGACGCGGTACAGGGCCGGAGACGCGATGGCCCCCGCCAGGAGCGAGCTGTCGTATTGACCCCGGATCAAGACCTCCTCGGCTCCGGCCCGCTCAAGATAGGCGCGGTTTTCCGGCCGCAGCAGTTCGGCCAGGATGCGAATCTTGTTGTGGAGGGCCTTTAAGGTGAGGGCAGTGAACAGGGTGCGTTGATCCACCTGGGCCGCGGTTTCTCCCGGTTGCCGGTCGGCCAGGATAATGGCCTTGAAGGCCCCCCGGACATTGGCCTTCAGGAGGATATCTTCCCGGGAATAGTCCCCGCGCAGATAAAAGAGCGCCCCTTCGGGGAATCTTTCTTTGACGGCCTCCATCTGTTCAGGTGGAGCTTTGTTGATCAGAACCACCGGGATGGTCTGGGGCAGACGTATGAGCAACTGGTCCAGAAGGGCTTCCGCGTCTTCCGGCCACCCCAGGAGCAGGATATGTTGTGCGGCTTTAACGGCTTCCAAACCTCTCTCCTGGCGAAACTTGCGTTCAATGAAAACCGAGGCGACGGTAGCGGTAACCAGGGAAAGGCTGATAAACCCGATTACCATGAGGGAGATGCCCACCAAGCGGCCCAGAATGGTGACGGGCACCACGTCGCCGTAACCTACGGTGGTCAAGGTGACCAGGCCCCACCACACGGCCCGCCCGAAACGGTCATACCACGGCCCCTCGGCGGGTTCAACCAGGGCAAACCCGATGGCGCCCAAGAGCAGGATCACCATCAGGACCAGGACCAGGGAAAACACCCGTTCCCGATGCAGGGTCCGGAATAAGGAGGTGAGAGAATCTTTAAGCACAGCTCCCCGGCTTGGAGGGTTCAAAGTTCAAAGTTTAAGAAAGGTTCAAGGTTAAGAACTTCGGACTTTGAACCTTGAACCTTGAACTTTGGCTACGATGACAACCCCGGCACTCTACGGGCCCTGCCGGCCGTCCCTGTTGCTTAAGCCGCAGATGGCACCCTTTACATTGGCGGTGAAAGGCATTCTTGGCGTCCAAGCGGCCTGCCTTCGGCGTCAGGCCGTGGCAGGCCTGGCACTTCTGCACCGGCTGCCCTTCGTGCCAGACGTTGCGCCTCCCCTGATAGTCGTGATGGCACTGGGTGCAGCCTACCCGCCGGGCTTCATGGAGCTTGTGGCTGAATTGCACCGGCGGTTTCCGACTGGCAGCCGGGCCAGAAATTTTAAGGAGACTCGCCGCCGGCGGCTCGATGAGTCCGGCATGGGCTCCCAAAAGGGTCAGCATTGCGAGGACCAGCCCTGCCACAGAGGCCACACGACATCTGGTTAACCGCACTTCAGTCCTGATAATAGGAGGCGCAGGAGGTATCGGATTCCCAGACGTTGACCCGGTGGACGGTTACCCCGTCGCGATCGAAGATGGCCCCCAGGCGCTCGTAGAGGTAGCGGGCCAGATTTTCCGACGAAGGGTTGCGGTCCTGAAAAGCGGCCAGTTCATTTAAATACTTATGATCGATCTCTTCCAGCACCTCTTTGGTCCGGGCCTTGACCACGCCAAAATCCAGAAGCAGCCCGGCCTGGTCCAAGGTTTTGCCCGCCAGGAACACCTCAACTTTCCAGTTGTGGCCGTGAAGATTTTCACATTTCCCATAGAAGTTTTCCAGCCGGTGGGCGGCGGCAAATTGGGTGACGATTTTTACTTCATACATATTATCGAGGGCCCCCTTTGAGGGTGCGGAGCCGGGTCTCCATGCGGGTGACAAAATTTTTCAGGTCACTCTGCAAGGCGGCCAGTTCTTTATGGCGCTTGGCCAGGACAGTTTTCATTTCCTCCAGCCAAAACTCCAGGAGCGCCAGTTCCCGCTTCCGCAGTTCGTCTTCCACCCGGTTCTTTAATTGTTTGATCAGGGCTTCGTCCATATTATACCTAATTATGGGGAATTATATACTTGACTCTCTCATGGGGTAAGCCCAAGTCCAATCAGTGACGGAAAAGGTGCCACTTCAAGCATTGCCGAAAGGGTCGGTAGGGTGAAAACGCGTCCATCCGTGTCTCGAACCACTGGCCCCAATGCATCGTTGACTCGCGCCCAACCGATGCCACCAAGAACAGCGATCAGCGGGATTCCCCCAAGCCGATTCGACTCTCCCCGAAGTCTCGCGAAGCGCAACGCCTTGTCACGAGCCGTGCCTCCGTCATTTGTGCCTTTGCATTCAAGGAGCGCTCGAAGTGTTCCTGAACTATCGAACACCACAAAGTCTGGCGCCGGTGTAACTCGGACTTCAAACCGAGAGGCGATGTCACCCTGGTTGTGACTGCCCGTGCGAATGTAGGGCACGCCGTTATCTCTGAATAGCCCCTCTACCGCGTCCTCGATCAGGTCACCCCGTTTTTTGGATGTGGCATCCAATATCTGTCGAAACGCACCGCCGTAATGACGTTGATGCAGGAACAATGAGAAGGGCACCCCACCGGAAGCGAAGATCTGCACACTCTGCCAACCATTTTCGGTGTCAGGTTTTGATTGCTTACTGACAAGGTCACCCGGTGGAACGCCGAACAGAGAACTATCAATGATCTGGGAAAGAGTCTTGGCAGCGACCTTGGCTTGCTCATTTGTGGTTGCCGTACCGCTTCGTTCCATTGCGTCCACCTTGTTCGGTGACAAGGGGCTTAGGCCAACCGGCTCCCCAGCCATGATCGTTGCGTGAGCGAACTCCCCCTTCGTGAGTCCCATAATCGTACGGAATGCCAGCAGCGTTCTAGGATTGCTCACCAGAACCGAGGTCAACTCGGCTTCCGTCACCTTCGTGAATCCGGCCGTTGCCACATCAGCAGCGGCGTAGACCTGCTCGAAATACTCTCGTCCGTAAAAATGGTCCTCATGTATATAGGCGAAATCAGCGGCAAGATGCGGCACATACAGTAATCGTGCAATTTCAGCGTAAATACTTGGATGCTCGTTAGTCCCATGTTTCTGAGGAATTAAACGAATCTGCGCGATTCGCTGATCCCAACTGTTCGCTTCGGCAATCTTTGCGATTGTGGCCTGAATATTTGACACCGATTATCCGACCTTGAATAGATATCCGGGAATTTCAAGGGCAGAATTTTCGGCGATGCGGCGACGGGATTCATCAACGAAAGGTTCATGAATTTCGAATCCCGCCGCCTTACGTCCCAGGCGGCGAGCCACAACCACTGTGGTCCCCCCACCAGCGAATGGGTCTACCACGATCCCACTCTCAGGGCTGGCGACCCTAATGAAGAACTCGGCTAGTCCCTCGGGCATTGCTGCCGTGTGTGCAACGCCTCGATGCTGGTTGTATGTCTGTGCAACGGTCACCACGTTCCCTGGGTCCGCCCCGCCCAATAGATATGTTTTCGTTCGATCACGGCCAAAACCGGCCTCTGTGTTTCGCCTGCCAAGTTTATCTAATTTGCGTCTAGCGATCTCTGCGCAGTCTGCTTTATATGGAATTCTAATTGCATTCAAGTCAAAGTACGGCCTGGCACCCCGCGCAAAGTGGTAAACGTACTCAAAACTATCCTTGGTCCGTGGACCAAACCTACCCGGAACTGCATTTGGTTTCGCCCATATATAAGTCTCAATCCAACGCCAGCCCATCCGTTGAAGGGCAATAACCAACTCATAAACGTATGGGTGCCTCTGACCTTTTAGTGGACCTTGTTTGGCCACACGATTTTTTATATTAAGAATTAGGCTGCCGCTTTCGCTCGCAGCATGATACATCGCCTTGCCGAACGGCAGGAACCAGCCCACATATTGGTCTGGGTGTATCCGACTATACGCCCGGGCATCGGCATACGGGGGGCTCGTGAAGAAAAGGTCGATGCTGCCTCGGGGAAGGCGCGGCAACAAGTCCAAGGCATCACCATGTGTTATCCCTTCATCCAGAAATCGGGATAACGCTTGAGTGTCACCTCTGTTCTGCACGGTGCATCTCCAAAAGCCGCTTGTAAATGATTTTGTTAGGGAACCTCGTATAGAATCCCTTCTTATTGACTACTCTAAAAGTGCTGTCCTGTCAATTCATTGGCTATGGAAGGGATGAAATAATTGGCGGGAGAAAAGGCTTGGGACCGAACCGATCTGCATTTGAGCATAGGCGGATCGCCTTTAAAAATACCGGATGGGCCAGTGATGTTTGCGGGCTTGGAGCCTTAAACGCCAGGAAGGGTTAACCGCCACGGGGTTCCCGATGGACCGGAACATATGGGCATCCTGGATATGGTCCCCGTAAGCGTAGGAGCGGGACAAATCAAAGCCGTGGATATAGGATAAATCCTGCAAAAGAAATAACTTATTGGGCCCACGGGGGTGCAGGCCGTCGATGGCTCCGGTGAACTTACCGTTTGAGCGCTGCAATTCCGTGGCAATGAGCCAATCCGCCCCCAGTTCTTCTTTTAAAGGCGTCAGGAGTAAGGCCAGGGAGCCGCTCAACAGGGCCACGGCATGGCCCTGGATCTGGTGCTCCACAAGACAGGCCAATCCGTCCGGACTCACCCGGGGCGCGATGTCCGTTTGGTAGCACCGCCCGGCCAGGCGGGCTACTTCCTCCACCTCCAGCCCCGCCAGGTAACTCTTGTCCTGAAAGCGGCCCTGGGGACGGTAGGCCAACTGACCGAGGAAAGACAGGGCCTGAGACACGCTGATCAGGCGTTGCCGCACCAAATAGCGGAAAAAGAAGCGCTCTGTGTGCCCTTGAACCAGGGTCTGATCCACATCAAAAATAGCAACCACCCGGCTCATAACGTCCTCCGGCGGTGAAATTGTGGTGTCTTAAGCGGGGGTCAGGCTAAACTTTGCCAGCCTGGAACAGGACACGACCATCCTGGATTACCGGGAGGCCTCGAATCAGGCATAGTCCGGTAGTAAAGAATATAAGGCCTTGATTCACAGGATGCAAGGTTATGAGGATATTGGGGTCCTTGAGCGCCAGGGCCCAGGTGAGATAAAGAAGACCGAAAATCACGCCCTTGGCCAACCCATAGAGGGCCCGCATAAACCGGGAAGCCACCAGGAAGCGCCCCAGGGCGGAGTGCATCATGCCGAAACCCGATTTCCCCTGGGTAAGGGCCACGCCTCGAATACTGTCCACGATGAAGGAGCGGATTAAAAAGATAATGGGAACCCAGAGAGGCACCAGCCCCAGGTACATGAAAGTGATCCAGAGGATATTTTCCACGGCGCGGTCGATGGCGATGTCCAGCACCGCCCCAAGTTCGGTAACTTCTTGGCGCAGCCTGGCGACATAGCCGTCAAACCAATCCATGAGAAACAGGACGATCAGCAGCCCAAGGCCGCACAGGCGCGCGGCGAAATTAGGCACAAACAGAAGACCCACCAGGATTAACAGGAGTGGCAATCGGGCCAGGGTGATGAGGTTCGCTAAAGACATCGGCACCATTCCAGCAAGACTCTATAACGGAGAAGTTACCAGAATAATCTCCATGTTACAATTTGAACTCTACTTTTGGCTCAATTTGACCGGAGAAGTTATTTATAAGTGTGGCTCGCTCAGGGAGTTCCACTCCAGCCGCCTCAACCCAAAAGGACTTTTGTGCCGGCTAGTTTTGTGTTATGTTGAGTCGGACTGATAATCAGGCCGATTTTCCCAGCCAAGGTAGGCCTCCAGATGACCCACGACCGTCCGGATCGTACTGAGACCGTTGAGTTGATCGGGCAAAGATACCTGATCGTGCGCCAACTCCGGGAAGAACCCTGGGGAGAGGTGTGGCTGGCCCAGGACAACCTCCTGAGGATCGAGGTCGGCCTCAAACTCCTACCCCGGGACGATCCGGAGTGGGCCGCAGCCCGGGATATGTTTGAAAACGAGGCGATCCTGGGTCACAAGCTACGTCATCCCCAGATCCTGGGGATCTTCCATGTGGACAAGGCAGAAAGATTTCTCTACCTGGTGGAAGAACCCTTCGCCGGCGTCAGCCTCATGACCCATTTAAGCCGGCAAAAACGGTGCAGTATGGCGCAGGCTCTAGACCTGCTGGAGCGCCTGGGTCAAGCCCTGGCCTTTGCCCACCAGCAAGGAGAGGTGCATCAATCCCTCAACCCCGCCAATATTCTCTTGCAGGAAGACGACCTGCGTCTCGCCAATTTCGGCTTCGCTCCGGCCTTTGACGATCATCCGCTGTATTTGGAGCTCAAGGCTTATGTTCCTCCCGAAGTCATTCACGGGGATCGGCTCACACCCGCGGGCAATGTGTTTTCCTTAGGGGTTCTGGGCTTCCGGCTGGTGGCCGGCAGTCTGCCGTATCCCCTGACCTTTGACGAGCCCTTTCCCTACCGTTTGGAATACCCCCCGGCGGACCTGGAAGAGATTCCCGTTCCCTTGCAGAATGTGCTATTGCGGTGCCTGTCGGAGGACCCCGAGGAGCGGCTGCCCCATGCCGGCGCCTTTGTCAGCCAATTGCGCCAGGCCCGGGAGATGATACACGGGGTTTCCAAAGAACCCTACGCGTCCTCGCGGCCGGAAAGGTCTAGGGCTAAATGGGCACCGCTGGCTCAGGCCGGACCTCTCCTGAAAAAGGTTTGGGAGGAGAATAAGCCCCGGGCGCAAAAAGCCCGGGAAATGGCCGTAACGCACTGGAACTCGCTCAAACAGGCGCCCCGGCGGCTTTGGTGGGGGACGGGTCTGGCCGTGCTGCTTATCGCCCTCATTATTGGCGGGGTCAAGCTGGTCCACCAACCCGCATCGCAGCCACAATCCCCCAGGGTGGCGGCGCCGATGAGCTTGCCTCCCATGGGTGGCGGGCCGCCCTTGCTGGAGGCCGGCGAGGCCGGAACTCCCCGGGAGCCGGTCCCACCTGCCAGGCTGGCGACCGGGCCAACCACGGCCCCGGTGCAGGCTACACCGGGAGAAACCCCGCGGGCTAAAGAAGAGCGCTACCTCCTGGTAGTCGCCACCTATGCCAACATGAAGCAGGCTGAGGCCTTGCAGCAACGGCTCCGGGCCAAAAAAATTCATGCTGTTACCGTCACGCGGAAGGCCGGGGACAAAACTCTGTACCTGGTCCAGGTGGGTCCCGTCACCGGCGCCAAGGCCGCCGAAGACGCGGCCGGCCGCATCAAAAGCCAGGAAAAGATCACCCCGAAAGTCGTGAAACTGTCGCCTCGAACCGGCGGCGCCAACCAAGTGAGGAAGCCAGCCCGATGAATCCCCCGGTCATGACCACTGCGTTACCCTTAGGCCCCCGGCACCAGGGCAAAGTTCGAGACATTTACGACTTGGGTGACAAATTGCTCCTGGTGGCCACGGACCGCATGTCCGCCTTCGATGTGGTGATGAACGAGCCCATCCCTGATAAGGGCCGCATCCTGACCCAGTTGTCCGCCTTCTGGTTTAAGCACCTGGCGGACCTGACCCCCAATCACGTGATTTCGCTTGAGGTGGCGGACTTCCCCCCGGCCTGCCAGCCGTTCCGGGAGATTTTACAAGGCCGCACCATGCTGGTGCGCAAGTGCCGGCCCCTGCCGGTGGAGTGTATCGTCCGGGGTTATTTGTCCGGTTCCGGCTGGGCTGAGTACAAACAAACCGGAGCTATCGGTGGTTTGGCTTTGCCTACGGGGCTGGTGGAGTCCCAGAAGCTGCCGGAGCCCATCTTTACGCCCTCCACCAAGGCCGAGTTGGGGACCCACGACGAAAACATCTCCTTTGCCACCATGGCCGATAAGATCGGGGCTACGCTTGCCGCCCAGGTCAGGGATCTGAGCCTGGCTATCTATGGGCGCGCGCTGGCGTGGGCCGAGCCCCGGGGCGTCATTATTGCCGACACCAAGTTCGAATTCGGTCTGGCCGATAACCAACTTCTGCTCATCGACGAAGTCCTGACCCCCGACTCTTCCCGGTTCTGGCCCCAGGAGGACTATAAGCCCGGCGGTCCTCAGAAGAGCTACGACAAGCAATATCTGAGGGACTACCTGGAATCCCTGGGGTGGAACAAAAAGCCCCCGCCGCCGCCGCTGCCCGCGGACGTGATCGCCAACACCCGGTCCCGGTATATTCAGGCCTTAAAGACCCTTACCGGCGAAGCGTTATAGCGATTGCCAAGAGTTCTTTTGCGATTGATTTATGAATTTTGAGGGCACAGTGGGTTGTGCCCTCAAATCTTTTTGACCTACCAGCCGCTGCCCCCACCGCCGCCGCCTCCGCCGCCTGAGGACCCGCCGCCGCCGCTGCCCGAAGACGACCCGGGGGCAGAAGAGGAAGAAGAAATGGCGCTGGAAAAGGAGCTGCCCAGGCTGTCAGAAAACCGCGAGGTGTTAAAGCGGTCCCAGGAGCTACCGGAATACCAGATGGGGGTGTAGGGCTGCGCCTCGGTCCCGGCCTGGGCCAGCACCTCGGCGAATTGCTCGCTCCAGGCATTTTCCACATCCAGGGCCAGGGCGTAAGGGAGGTATTTCTCGAAGAGTTCCGGCGTCTTCTCCGGGGGATTGAGGAGGTTAAGGCGGTCTTTTTCCGCCACCGAGAGGTAGAGCTTGAAACCCTCGATCTGGTCCATGATCTTGCGGCCCGCCAGGGTGGGGGCCTTGAGCAGGTGGTAGAACAGGGCGTTCAGAAAGGCCATGGCGGCCAGGGTTACGGCCGCGGGGATGGACACGGCCGAGCTGATCATGACCACCCCGAAGATCTCCCCAATAAAAAAGGGCAAGGCAAACAGGGTGGTCAGCAGGGCCCCCAGAAATTTCCACAGACCACCGCTCCGGGCGGTTTTCCATTTGGTGTAGACCGTGACCGCCAGAAAGTAGCAAGCCACCGTCCAGATGGTTAGCCATAAGGCACCGAAGCCCGCGGCCGTGCGGTCCCGGGCGGTGAGGATGACAAAGGCCGCTCCCAGTAAGGTAATGATAATCCCGGGGGTCAAGTAGCCCGAGTTGGTGACGAAGTAGATCTTTTCTAATTCCGTCTTGAGACTTTTCTTCAACGCGTCAATGGCGGCCTTAATCTTGGTGTGGTTCTTATTTTCCAATTTAATGGAACCCTTCCCCAGGAAGAGTTGCGTGGCGATGAGTTCTTCGCCCCGGGACAGGGCCTGCTTGGGGGCGTCCCGGCGAATCAGGGTGTAATCGCCGCCGTCCTCCTGGATGAGCACGGCCCCTTTTACGGCCAGGTCCACGACCGCGGCGGCAAAAGCCTTGTCATCATAGCCCATGCGGCTGAGGTAGCGCACTCCTGCAGGTGAAAACCCCGAAGGCGGGGTGTACAAGGGGATGATGGTGCCGGTGGCCGGGTCCCGGCCCACCCGGTTCCAGACCCAGAGATAGTATCCCAGGAGCGCTATCAGCCAGAGGAGGCCCAGGGCCATGGCCATATTGTCCTGGAGGAAGAAGCCCATTTTTTCCTGGCCGGAGGGCTCGTGTACCACGCCCTTGGGCCAGGCCACCGCCACGGTGAGGCCCTCTTTGGGCGCCAAACCCCGGGTGGTCTTGAAAACGATGTTGTGCTCTCCTTGTTGCACCGTAACATCG
Source organism: Desulfobaccales bacterium (assembly GCA_041648175.1). Classification (NCBI taxonomy): domain Bacteria; kingdom Pseudomonadati; phylum Thermodesulfobacteriota; class Desulfobaccia; order Desulfobaccales; species Desulfobaccales bacterium. Next base: position 113,442 of record JBAZPO010000008.1, read on the forward strand.
TGACCCTGGTCCCCTTGATAACCGGTGTAGGCAGCATAGCGAAGAATTTTAGCCTTGGGTGGCAGCTCGATGATGGCTTCCGCCTTATCGATGGGAAAAGTCCAACCGTTGCCGGTGACGTTCCAGTACAGTTCGTCAAAGTCCTTGAAAAAACCAAGCTCCCGGTCGGCCCGGTACCGGATGGTGTAGGTATGGACCCCGGGCTTGAGAAACACGTCTTTTTGGCCGATAAAAATCTTGACGCCGTTGCTCACCCGCTGGGTATGATAGGGCTCGGGCCGGCCGTCCCGCAAGACCTCGGTTACAGCGAAACCCACCGTGACGGTGTTGCCCAGACGGTCCCGGTAGGTGGTGGGGAAGTCCCGGATGATGCCACGCTTGATCTCCCGCCCGGTGGCCTGGACCGTGATGTGCTCCGTGACGCTCATGGCGGCGTCGGTATGGACCGTGATGACGCTCTGGAAATCGAGAATTCTCTCGGATTGGGCCGCGGCGGGGGCGGCTCCGATCACGAGGCCCAAATAGAGGGGTGCCAGGATCAAGAGGAAGAGGCGCTTCATGGCGATGGGGTCCGTTCCTTAGGGGAAAGCAACCTTGGGCACGGCCCGGTCGGCGGCGTCGGCGATTTCAAAGTATTCCACCGGGGCAAAGTGAAACGTCCCGGCAATCAAGTTACTGGGGAAAGACTGGATCAGGATGTTGAAGTTGCGGGCCGCGCCGTTGTAGTAGCGCCGGGACAGTTGGATCTGGTCCTCGATGTCGGCCAGGGACTGCTGGAGCTGGATGAAATTTTGCGAGGCCTTAAGGTCGGGATAGTTTTCGGCCACCGCGAAGAGGTTCCCCAGGGCTGCGCCCAGGGCTCCTTCCGCCCGGGCCTTGCCGCCTACACCTTGGGCTTCCAGGCTCTTGGTGCGCAATTCCGTCACCTGGTCCAGGACACCCCGCTCGTGGCCCATGTAGCCCTTGACTGACTCGATGAGGTTGGGGATGAGGTCGGCCCGGCGCTTGAGCTGCACGTCGATGCCACTCCAGCCCTCGGCCACCATGTTCTTGTTGGTTACCAGCCGGTTGTAAATCGTCACGGCCCCGACTAACAGGAGCACCACCACGCCTAGGAGAATGTATCCGGTCATTAAAACCCCTTTGTCTGCTGGAGTGAACAGGCGTCTCGTCTGTTCTTCTGGAAGGTCAAAAATCCGAAACTTTAGGCGCTTTCAATTCCTGAACGGTGAGTTCGCCAAACCATTTTCGCTTATTCCCGCAGCAGGGCCCGGAACAGGGTTTTCGCACCTTGCGAAAATAGCCGATGCAACCTACGTGAATTGGATCGGTCGGTTTCCACAAATTCTTTAATTCCGGATGGTAGGTATTCCAAAGGCGGCGGGCAATGCGGTTGGATTTGGATAGGCGAGGGCCTCTCATTTTAGCCAAAATTCCCTTTAATACCGTGGTTGTGGTGGGCAGTGCCCACCCTATATTGCTATTTTATAAGGCAAGAAAGTTTTACCTGAAATACCTAGAATATAAAGTTTTCTAAAATCTAAAGGTAAATTAATTACATTAGATTCTATAAATTTATTTAACACCTCAAGATCTCTTTGGTTACCATATCTTGGAGCAAGGTTATCATCTATTACAATAACCAAGATATGATTTTTCCCATAATTCTTTGGTTTGCACTTTTGGCCAGCACACTGCTTAATTAGAGCAAAATTCTTTTGTAATAATTCAAAATGATTGGCTACTTCATTTCCAACAAAAATCTTATGCCCCGTTTTCTCGTTTCCCCTGGATTTAAGAGGTCCAGTTAAGCAAACGTGACCATGCTCGACAAGGTATTTAGTCCTTAAATGGTCATCCTTGCCATCAATTGCCAACGTAAATTCTATTTTTTGCTCAATAGGTGGTGAGCAAGAATTATTACGAATAATCGCGTCAAAATTATCATTTCCTAGATTTGGGATGCAGATGATATCGCATCGGTCTGCATATAGGATATTGGCTAATAGGCTCAAGGGCAATATTTCTTCAAGGAATTTCTTAGTAAGCTCTTTTTTTAGCAGTACATAGTGGTGGCCTTCTTTAGAATTGGCAAATTCTCGATTCTTTTTCTCCCACCAAAGAGAAAGTTCACCCGGTGTTCGTTCTTTCTCCATATCCTCTTTGGTGAGAATTGCTGAAGGGTCAATTACCATGTCAGATTTGTCAGCCGCAAGGTGCGCAGTGCGCACCCTACCTTTTACTTAAGGGATTGGGGGACGGGGGTAAGGGCTCTCGCCCTTAGCCCCTTACCCCACAATCAATCATTTTCTATCCCTTCGCCTTTTGGGCGATGACTTCGTAGACTTGTTCCAGGGCGGCGGGGAGTTTGTCTTTGTCGGGGCCGCCGGCTTGGGCCATGTCGGGGCGGCCGCCGCCGCTGCCGCCGACTACCGGGGCGATGGCTTTGATGATCTCACCGGCGGGGAAGCGTTTGGTGAGGTCTTTGGTCACCAGGGCGATGAGCATGACTTTTTCGGTGGCGTCGCTGCCCAGGACCACGATGCCGCTTTTGAGCTTATCCTGGAACTTTACCGCAAAGTCCCTCAGGGTCTTGGGATCGGCGGCGTCGACCTTCAGGGCCAGGACCGAGACGCCGTCCACCTGGCGCACCTGGTCCATGAGGTCTTTGGCCTGGGTCGAGGCCAGGCGGCCTTTGAGGGCCTCCAGTTCCTTTTCCAGTTTTTTCGAGCGCTCCAACGTCTTTTCCAGGCGGGTCACCAGATCGGCCCGGCTGCCCTTGAGGAGGCTGGCGGCCTGATCCAATTCCCGGGCCTGCTCCTGGGTGAGTTTTACGGCCTCCACGCCGCAGACCGCCTCGATACGGCGGATGCCCGCGGCGATGGAGGTTTCGGTGGTGATTTTGCACAGGCCCAAGTCACCGGTGCGCTCGACGTGGGTGCCACCGCAGAGTTCCTGGCTGACCTCCGGGATGGCCACTACCCGGACATTGTCGCCGTATTTTTCTTCGAACAGGGCCGTGGCCCCCAGGTCCATGGCTTCGGTCATGGTCATCTGATCGGTGTGCACCGGCAGGTTGGCCGTCACGGCCTGGTTCAGGTCCAGCTCGATGGCCTCCAGTTCCTCGGGGGTGATGCCCTTGAAGTGGGTAAAGTCGAAACGCAAACGGTCCGGGTCCACCAGGGAGCCGGACTGTTTGACGTGATCGCCCAGATGGCGCCGCAAGGCTGCCTGGAGGAGATGGGTGGCGGTGTGGTGGGCCATGATGCGACGGCGCCGCTTGGCGTCTACTTCCAAATGGGCCGGGTCATTGACATGGACCACACCTTTCTCCACCTTACCCTGGTGCACGATGAGGTCGTTGGGCAGCTTCTGGGTGGCGGTCACCCGGACGAGCCAGCCGTCGCCGGAGATGCTGCCCGTGTCCCCCACCTGGCCGCCGGATTCGCCGTAAAAGGGGCTCGCCCCGGTGATGACCTCCACTTCCTGCCCGGCCTCGGCCTGGGCGTTGTGGCCGGACTCCACGATGAGGGCCAGGATGGTGCTGTCGCCTTGCAGGGCGTCATAGCCCAGAAATTGGGTGGGGGGCCATTCCGCCAGTTCCTGGTAGACCATGGGGAGTTCCTCCCCGGGGCCGCCTTTCCAGGACTGCCGGGAGGCTTCCCTTTGGGCCTGCATGTTGGCTTCGAAGCCTTCCAGGTCCAGCACCAGGCCCTCTTCCCGCAGGGTGTCCTGGACCAGGTCCAGGGGGAAGCCGTAGGTGTCGTAGAGCTTGAAGGCCACCTCCCCTGGCAGAATTTTCTGGCTGTGGTGCTTGAGATAGTCCAACTCCTCGCCCAAGAGCTTGAGGCCGTGGTCCAGGGTGTCGGCGAAACGCTCTTCCTCGCCCGTGACCACCTGGGTCATGATATGGTGCATCTGGCGGAGTTCGGGATAGACTTCACCCATGAGTTCGACCACCCGGTCGCAGACTTGGGTGAGGAACGGCGTCTTGAGGTTGAGGAGGCGGCCGAAGCGGATGGCCCGGCGCATGATGCGGCGCAGCACGTAGCCCCGGCCTTCGTTGGAGGGCAGCACGCCGTCGGCGATGAGGAAGGCGGTGGCCCGGCTGTGGTCGGCGATGACCCGGAAGGGCACGTTCTGGGCTTCGCTCGCGCCGTAAGACTGCCCGGCCAGGGCCTCGATGCCGGCAATCACCGGCCGCAGCAGGTCGCAGTCGAAGTTGCTCTTAACACCCTGGATGACGGCGCAGAGGCGCTCGAGCCCCATGCCGGTGTCGATACTGGGTTTGGGCAGAGGATGGAGCACGCCGTCCGGAGTGCGGTTGTACTGCATGAAGACCAGGTTCCAGATCTCAAGATACCGGTCGCACTCGCACTTGCCGATGCCGCACTCGGGGCCGCAGGACATGGCTTCGCCCTGGTCGATGAGGATTTCGGAGCACGGCCCGCAGGGCCCCGTATCGCCCATGGCCCAAAAATTGTCCTTTTCGCCCATACCGATTATGCGAGACGGCGGCAACCCGCTGATTTTCTCCCAGAGGCGGGCCGCTTCTTCGTCTTCGTGGAACACGGTGGCCCAGAGCTTATCCGCGGGGAGTTTAAAGTGCTGGGTCAAAAGCTCCCAGGCCATCTCGATGGCTCCTTCCTTGAAATAATCGCCGAAGGAAAAGTTTCCCAGCATTTCAAAGAAGGTGTGGTGCCGGGCGGTGAAGCCCACGTTTTCCAGGTCGTTGTGTTTGCCGCCGGCCCGGACGCACTTCTGAGAACTGGCGGCCCGGGTGTAGGGCCGGGGGTCTTCTCCCGTGAACACCTTTTTAAACTGCACCATGCCTGCATTGGTAAACAAAAGCGTTGGGTCGCCTGCGGGCACCAGGGAGGAACTGGGCACCCGGGTATGGCCCTTGGAGGCGAAGAAGCGTAAGAAGGTCTCCCGGATCTCGCGGCTGGTCATATCCTACTCCTGTGTCTGGGCTGGGGCCTCTTCGGGCAACAAGCCGTGGAAAGCCCGGATTTGTTTCTCCAGGTCCCCGGCCAGCTCGGGGTGCTCTTTCAGGTAAGTCTTGGCGTTCTCCCGACCCTGGCCGATGCGGTCGGAGCCGTGGCTGAACCAGGCGCCACTTTTGGCGATGAGGCCCTGGGCCGTGGCCAGATCCAGGAGGTCGCCTTCCCGGGAGATGCCCTGGCCGTAGATAATGTCGAACTCGGCCTCTCTGAAGGGAGGGGCCAGCTTATTTTTGACCACCTTGACCCGGGCGTGCACCCCGATGGCTTCGTCGCCCTGCTTGATGGCGCCGATCTTGCGGATGTCCAGGCGCATGGAGGCATAGAACTTCAGGGCGTTGCCGCCGGTGGTGGTCTCGGGGTTGCCGAACATCACCCCGATCTTGTGGCGGATCTGGTTGATGAAGATCACCGAGGTCATGGACTTGCTAATGGCTGAGGTGAGTTTGCGCAGAGCCTGGGACATGAGGCGGGCTTGGGAGCCCATCTGGGCATCCCCCATGTCGCCTTCGATCTCGGAGCGGGGCACCAGGGCGGCCACTGAATCCACCACCGCTACGTCGATGGCGTTACTGCGCACCAGGATCTCGGTGATTTCCATGGCCTGTTCGCCGGAATCGGGCTGGGAAATGAGCAGGTCCTCGGTCTTGACCCCCAGCTTGCGGGCATAGACCACGTCCAGGGCGTGTTCGGCATCGATAAAAGCCGCCACCCCGCCCCGGCGCTGGGCCTCGGCGATGACGTGCAAGGCCAGGGTGGTTTTCCCGGAGGATTCCGGGCCGTAGATTTCGATGACGCGGCCCCGGGGTACGCCGCCAATCCCCAAGGCCAGGTCCAGGGACAGACAGCCGGTGGGGATCACCGCCACATCCATTTTTTCATCGGCTCCTAAGCGCATGATGGCGCCCTTGCCGTAATTCTTTTCAATCTGTCCCAGGGCCTGATCCAGGGCCTTGGTGCGGTCTGCGGAGGGTTGGTCACTCATATGTTGTTCCTTATAGTTTTATTTTTCCTGTATAGGGCGTGCCGCGCACGCCGCTTTTGTTCGGCGGCCATGGGCCGCCCTATGATTCTATTTCCCCAGCGGAATCACCTTCAGCCGCGTATACTTCGACCCCTGGGGGGACAGGACGCTTTGAAAGAGGATCAACTCTTTAACCGGAAACGGCGGCCAGTCCACCGGCGGCAGCTTTTCCAGCATTTTTGCCAGCTTCTCCCGGTTGGCCGGGGACTTCACCCGGCCCAGGGTGAGATGGGGGTTAAAGGCCCGGCCTTCGGGGAGGTAACCCAGGGTGGCGAAGGCCTTCTCCAGGTGGTGATAAAGGCGCGTCAGAGGCACCATGTCTCCGCCCAGCCCCAGCCAGACCACTCGGGGGGCCTTGGTGGATGGAAAGGCGCCGGCCATGGTCGCCTTAAGCTGAAACGGATCCTCGGTTTGCACCACCTCCCGGGCCGCCAGGGCCAGAGTATCAATCTCATCATCGGGTACGTTACCGAAAAATTTTAAGGTGAGGTGGATGTTGCCCACCGCCACCCAGCGCACGTCGGCGTGGCTGCGCTTCAGCTCCCCCTGGAGCAGGGCCAGGTTAGCCCGGAGTGCTTCGGGCATCTCAATGGCCAGGAAAGCACGGATCATGGCGTCTTACTCGAATGCATAAATATTGTTGTTTCTAACCACACCCCCCTCACCCCAACCCTCTCCCCCCGCCGGGGGGAGAGGGAGTGATGAAGGTCCGTAATTATCGGCTCGTTCCAAAGTGCAACTTGGGAACGAGTGGAAATGTGCGGGTCATGTTAGTCTTCAGTCTTTAGTGGGGAGTGTCCCCCCCCACCGCTTTGTTCGCACAGGCGAGACGCCTGTGCCACCAATTAAACCTTTTTTAGGAAAATGGTGGGCAGTGCCCTACCTACATTTTTTTCAACGTCCTTCGCAGCCGGTCCAGGGCGGTTTCGGCGGTCAGGGTTTTGATCTGGGTCCGGTTGCCGTGAAACTGATAGTGCCAGACGTCTTCGCCAAAGGGGGTGCTCAGGCCGATATACACGGTGCCCACAGGTTTAGCGATGCTCCCGCCGCTGGGGCCGGCAATGCCCGTCACTGAGAGGCCCACGGCGGCGCGGAAGGTTTCCCGCACGCCTCGCGCCATGTCCCGAGCGGTTTCCGGACTGACTGCCCCTTTTTGGGCCAATTCTTCCGCCGGTACCCGCAGCAAATCATGTTTGGCCTCGTTGCTATAGCTCACCACGCCGCCCAGAAAGTAGTCCGAGGAGCCGGCAACATTGGTAATGCGATGCCCGATAAGCCCGCCCGTACAAGATTCCGCCACCGCCAGGGTGAGGCCGCGTTCCTTGAGCAGGCGGCCTACCAGTTCCTCCAGGGTTACTGCATTGGAACCTATGAGCGCTTCTCCCACCTCTTGGGCCAGCGTATAAGTGAGGCGATCCAGGGAGGCGTTGAGTTCGGCGCGGTCAATGCCCCGCACCGTCAGACTCAGATGGGTTTCGGGAAAATTGGGATAATATCCCACCGTCACGCCCTGTTGAAAATCCGGTAAGCGGCAGATAACCCCCTGCAACTGGGCTTCGGCAATCCCGAACAGGCGCAGGGTGCGCCGGACCCAAAATTCTTCCGGGTTGGCCCAATCTAACAGACTGGGGAGCACGATGTTGTTAAACAGACTGCGCATCTCCTGGGGCACCCCGGGCAGGAAAAACAGGCGCACTTCCTGGTGCTGCACGGCAAAGCCGCAGGTCATGCAGCCGGGGTCCAAAAGCTGCGCTCCTTCCGGGATCAGGGCCAGGCCGGCATAGCGCTCCTCCCAGGGGATTTGCCGCTCGCCCAGGCAGCGCTTAATGCGGTCTAACAGGCCTTCATGGACCACCAGCCGCCGATTTAAGGCCAGGGCTGCAGCGGGGAGGGTGACGTCGTCTTCGGTGGGCCCCAGGCCCCCGGTGACAATGATAAATTGGGAGCGGGCCAAGGCCCGGTCCAGGACTTCGCGGATCAGGGGGGTCTGGTCCCCTACCGTGGTGATGCGCGCCACCGTCAACCCGGCCTCGAACAGCCGCCGGGCGGCATAATGGGCATTGCAGTCAACCACCAGGCCGGTAATCAACTCCGTGCCGGTGGCAATGATTTCGCCGTGCATCATAAGCAGTTGCCAGTGGTCAGTGGTCAGTGGTCAGTAAAAGTCAGTTGTTTTTCTGACAACTGATAACTAACCCCTGACAACTATTCCGTCTCTAGCCCCCTCCCCAAAGTATCATAACAATTTCCACGATCATCCGCCCGATTACCCCCGCGGCCACGTCGTCGGCCATGATTTCCAGGCCGCCGTGGCCTTCGCCGAACCAGCGGATGGGGCCGGGTTTGAAGATGTCCAGGGTTCTAAAGACAATAAACCCCAGGACTGCGGCCGGCCAACTTGGGGTGACCCCGGCCAGGGTGATGAGCAGCCCCACCACTTCGTCCACCACGATGGCCGGGTGGTCGGTGCGTCCCAAATAGGCCTGGGCGGGGCCTGCGGCAATCAAGCCCAGGATCATCAGGGCCGCCACCCCCAAGGCATACCCCCAGGGACCGATTTGTGCGAGCAGGTACCAGAGCGGCAGGGCCGCCAGAGTGCCCCAGGTGCCGGGCATAAAAGGCAGGTAGCCGACTCCGCCCCAGGTGGCCAGGGCCAGGATCATACGGGACACCCGGGTTTTCGGCCTCACCGTTTTACACCTCTAACATTTTAAGAAATATATGGATTTAAAGCGCTTGTCAATAATTCCCCGGCCGGGCGGTTTTTTCCCGGGCGAATCCTGTCTTGACAGGTATTTCATAATTATAAGGAATAAGGGGTTAAAAAATGTTATGATTTTCTTTATAATCCTGTTATGCCGTCCGAATTTCCAGAACCTGCTCAAACCGCTCCCCACATCATTCCCCGGCCCGAACACACCGTTTCCCGCCGCGACATCGACGTGGAAGCCCTGAAAGTCCTCTACCGCCTGCATCATGCCGGATATACCGCCTACCTGGTGGGCGGCGGCGTCCGGGATTTGCTGCTGGGCAAGAGGCCCAAAGACTTCGACGTGGTCACCGACGCCCGGCCCGGCGAGCTCCGGAAACTCTTCCGCAACAGCCGGATTATCGGCCGGCGCTTTCGGTTAGTCCAGGTCTTCTTCAAGGGGGCGCACATTGTGGAGGTCTCCACCTTCCGGTGCCGCTCCGAATTCGACGAATTGCCGGAAAATAACAACATCCCCGCCAAGGACACCACCTATGGCACCCCGGCGGAGGACGCCCAACGCCGGGACCTGACCATCAACGGCCTGTTTTATAACATCGCCGATTTTTCCCTGGTGGATTACGTAGGCGGCATGGAAGATTTGGAGGCCAAACGCATCCGGGTGATCGGCGAGCCCTCAGTGCGCTTCGTGCGGGACCCGGTGCGCATGCTGCGGGTGCTGCGCCACGCCGCCCGCATCGGCTTTACCATCGACGAGGCGGCTTGGGATGAGATTCTGGTCAAAGGTCACCTGATCCGTACCTGCCCGCCGGCCCGGGTCAGGGACGAACTCCTCAAAGATTTCCACAGCGGCGCGGCACACCCGTTTTTTGCGCTGATGCTGGACTCCGGGTTGTTCTATCAGATCTTTCCAGCCTGGGCCGGGCATTTGGGAGCGTCGGGTGAGGGTCGCTTGCTCGAACTGATCGGCAGGCTGGACCAATTGGCGGAGGGTGGCGTAGCGGTGCCTGACAGTTTGCTCTGGGCGGTGTTTTTAGCCGCTTTCCTGGAGCCGGAAACCCATCCCCAGGACTTCAAAGAACTGCGGGAATTCATCCAGGAGAAGATCAAGGAGGCTCTGGGCGGCATCGAGTTCCCACGGCAGCGGCAGGATGAGGTCTCCCAGATGCTGGCCCTGGAACAGCGGGTGGCGCCATTTACGGCCAAGGGCCAACCCATCCCGGCCCGGCTGACCCGGCTGTCGTTATATCCCCTGACCTGGATGCTCCATCAGATCAAAACGGCCCCCGAGGCCGAGTTGCTGGAGCGCTGCCAGCCAGAGGCCATGCCGGTTCCCGCGCCGGCGCCCAAACGCCGGCACTCCCGGCGCCGCCGCCCACGGGGGCGGAGGCGGGGAAAAGAAGCTGGGGGAGGGGCTAAAGGCGTTGGGGGAGAGGGCTAAGGTTTTTCATGGGGGGCCTTATAATTAAAAAAGACTCTCCCCGATCCATCTCCCAATCCCGTAAGAAAGCTGGGCGCACCTGCGTGTGCTCCCGCTAAAAAGGGCGGACACCTAGTCCGCCCCTACAAAAACCTCGGTGGCACGGGCGTCTCGCCTGGGCTTCAGCTCGCCAGGGTCACCCGCTTAAACCGCCGTTTTCCTACTTTAAGAAGATACGTTTTCCCGGCCGCCAATTCCAGCTTGGCGTCCGTGACCTTCTCGCCCTCCACCTGCACTCCGCCCTGGGTGATGAGGCGCCGGGCCTCGGTGGTGCCTGCCGCCAGCCCTGCGTCTACTAAAAGCCGCGGCAGCCACAGGGTGGGCTCGGCGATTGTCAGGGTCACTGCTTCGATCTCCTCGGGTAACTCCCGCTCACGCAGGACGCGGATAAACTCCGCGGCTTCATGTTCTGCTGCGGCCTGGCTGTGGTAGCGGGCCACGATTTCTTTGGCCAAGTCTTCTTTCACCTGTCGGGGATGTTTGGCCCCCGAGGCTAAGTCATTTTTTAGTTTAGCCACCGCATCGGGGGTAATGTCGGTTAAGAGCTCATAATAACGAATCATTAAGTCGTCAGAAATGGACATGAGCTTGCCGAACATCTCTTTGGCGGGCTCATCGATCCCCACGTAATTGCCCAGGGATTTGCTCATCTTGTTCACGCCGTCCAGGCCTTCCAACAGGGGCAGGGTGATAACGATTTGGGGCGCCTGGCCGTATTCGCGCTGCAAATCGCGCCCTACCAGGAGGTTGAAGGTCTGGTCGGTGCCGCCCAACTCCACGTCAGCTTGAAGCGCCACTGAATCATAGCCCTGGATCAGGGGGTAGAGGAATTCATGGATGCTGATGGGGGTCTGGGAGGTGTAGCGTTTATGAAAATCCTCCCGCTCCAGCATCCTTGCCACGGTATGCCGGGCCGCCAGGCGGATGAGGTCCTGGGCCTGCATGGGCTTCATCCAGCGGCTATTGAAGTCGACGATGGTCTTTTCCGGGTCCAGTACCTTGAAGATCTGGCGCTCATAGGTGGCGGCGTTGGCCTTGATCTGTTCTTCAGTTAAGGGCGGCCGGGTCTCGCTCTTGCCGGTGGGGTCGCCGATGAGGCCAGTGAAGTCGCCGATGAGAAAGATAACCTGGTGCCCCAGGTCCTGGAAATTCTTGAGCTTTTGAATGAGCACGGTATGGCCCAGGTGCAAATCCGGGGCGGTGGGGTCGAACCCGGCCTTGACCCGCAGGGGTGTGCCGGTAGCCCGGGCCTTTTCCAGGCGGGCGGCCAGGTCTTCTTCCCGAATGATGTCATGGCAGCCTTGTTTGATAATGGCCATCTGTTCCGATACTGGTTTCACTAAGTTGACTCTCCAAGAATTTTTTTATTAGAAGATGCGCAGGGACGCCCTATGTGCTGAAAGATAGGTTTCAGGTTCCAAGTGTCAGGTTTTAGAAAGAATTTCCTGTTCCCTGACACCTGACAACTGGAACCTGGAACCTGCTCCTAAAACCCCAGCCAGCGGACTTCCCGGTCCTTCCGGGGCGGCACCGGCGGTTCCTTGGCGGAGTAGCCGATGGGCGAGATGGCCAGGAGTTGCTGGTCCTCTTTGCCCAGGAATTTCAAGATCTCTTTTTCCAGGGAGTGGGCCCCGGTCATCCAGCAAGTCCCCAGGCCTTCGGCGTGGGCCGCCAGGAGCAGGTTCTGCATCAGGGCTGCGCCGCTCTGGATGTTGGCCAGATTGGTGGGATCATCCGGGCGCTTGCCGATGGTCACTGCGATGACCACCGGGGCGCCTCCCAGGTTTTTAAAAAACTTCATCACCAGTTCCTGACTTTTTTCCGGGACCTGGTTCTTCTTCATGATGGGAACGAGATTCTTAATGGCGCCACTGACCAGGTCCACAAAGTCATCCCGGACTTTCCCGGCCATGACGGCGATCTCCCAGGCCTGGAGGTTGGTCCCCGATGGGGCCCAAAGCGCGGCGGCGATTATCTTTTCCAGGACCTCCCGAGGCGGCGCCTCGGGTTTGTACAGCCGGTGGCTGCGGCGGTTATGAATAGCTTCGTAGATGTCCATGGTTTCCTCTTTTGCGGTGTCTCGATTATCCTTTAAGCCGACGTGCAGCTAAATGATATTTTTCCGGATAAGCCCTAGGGGCACCATAAGGGAAAACTTACCAGAAATTCAGTAAAATTCAAGTCTTGGACATCCATTTGGGAAATATGCGGATGAATTTAAGGATATTGAAGTGCCTGCCGATATTCCTCTAAGGAGACGAGATAATGAGGATTTGAGGCAGTCGGCCGCAGTCGCGGCCCGGGAATACCGCGCCAAGATGGCAACCTTGCGGAGCAGGTGGACCGGGAACAGGCGGATTATCTGGCAGGGTGCGCATTGGGCACCGTTGCCCCTCAGGCGCGATTGGTTTGAATAGTTCCTCGGTATTGGGGTTCCCACCTGCGGATATCCAAGCAAAGGCTGGAAAACCTATGCTACCAAACCTTTTCAGGATTTACGGCTGGACCAAAGGCCCTGCATGACTTCTCCGAATAATAATTGGCCTGGGAGACTCGTTCTGTGGTAAATTAACTATTTTAAGAAACCTGAGACCTCTGCGAAAGTCTCAATACCTGCCGTTTTTAATCAAATTTAGCCGGCGCCCTCGCTTGCGGCTCAATGAAGGCTGGACGCCGAGGGCGGCTATCCTACACGAGACTTTCGCAGAGTCCTCAATTTGGAATCAGGAGTATTGCATGGCCCCTCGTTATGAACCCCGTCCCCTGGAAGCCAAATGGCAGGGCATCTGGGAGGAGCGGCGGCTGTTTAATGCCAAAGAAGACCCGTCTCGCCCGAAATATTACGTCCTGGAGATGTTCCCGTACCCTTCCGGGCGCATCCACATGGGCCACGTGCGCAACTATACCATCGGGGATGTGGTGGCCCGGTACAAGCGGATGCGGGGTTTCAATGTGCTCCATCCCATGGGCTGGGACGCGTTTGGCCTGCCCGCGGAAAATGCCGCCATGGCCCGGGGGCTCCATCCGGCCGCCTGGACCTATGACAATATTTTGTACATGCGCAACCAGCTCAAAGAATTGGGCTACAGCTACGACTGGCGCCGGGAGTTGGCCACCTGCGATCCGGATTACTACCGCTGGGAGCAGTTGGTCTTCACCGAGATGTTCAGCAAGGGCTTGGCGTACAAGAAAGAAGCGCCGGTCAATTGGTGCCCGAAGTGCCAAACCGTGCTGGCCAACGAGCAGGTGGAAGACGGCCTCTGTTGGCGCTGCGATTCGCCGGTGCATTTGAAGGAACTCAACCAGTGGTTCTTCAAGATCACCGCCTATGCCGAGGAACTCTTGGCCGATCTGGACCAGCTCAGCCACTGGCCGGAGCGGGTCCTCACCATGCAGCGCCACTGGATCGGCAAGTCCCCGGGGGCCGAGATCTATTTTCCCCTGGCCCAAGGGGGCGAGCCCATCACCGTGTTCACCACCCGGGCCGACACCCTGTTCGGCGCCACCTTTATGAGCCTGGCCCCGGAGCACCCCCTGGCCCTGACCCTGGCCGCCGGCACTAGCCAGGAAGCGGCGGTGGAGGCCTTTGTCGAGTACTGGCGGGCCCAGAACCGCAGCCGAGGCGTGTTGGAAGAGGTCTCCAAGGAGGGGGTCTTTACCGGGAGCTACTGCGTCAACCCCGTCACCGGCTGGCAGATGCCCATCTATGTGGCCAATTTTGTGCTCATGGAGTACGGCACCGGCGCGGTGATGGCGGTCCCGGCTCACGACCAGCGTGATTTTGAGTTTGCTCAGAAGTATGGTTTGCCCATCAAGCTGGTGATCGAACCGCAGGGCGAAAAGCTTAAGGCCGCGGACCTCACCGCCGCCTACGAAGACGAAGGGGTTTTGGTGGACTCGGGCCAGTTCACCGGGATGCCCAGCGCGAGAGCCAAGGAGGCCATCGCCGTCTACCTGGAAGAGAAAGGCCAGGGCAAGCAGACGGTTAATTTCCGCCTCCGGGATTGGCTTATCTCCCGACAGCGTTATTGGGGAGCCCCCATTCCCATCATCTATTGCGACCGCTGCGGCTTAGTGCCAGTGCCGGCCCAGGACCTGCCGGTAGTCCTGCCGCTGGAGGTTGCGATCACTGGCGAAGGCGGCTCTCCCCTGGCCCAGTTGCCATCGTTTTATCAGGTTACGTGCCCTACCTGCGGTGGCCCGGCCCGGCGGGAAGTGGACACCATGGACACCTTTGTGGAGTCCTCCTGGTATTTCCTGCGCTACGCCTGCGCCGATTATAAAGACGGCGTCCTGGACCCGCCCCGGGTGAATTATTGGGCCCCGGTGGACCAGTACATCGGCGGCATCGAACACGCGGTGCTGCACCTGTTGTATGCCCGCTTTTTCACCAAAGTTCTGCGGGATCTGGGGATGGTTAAGGTCGGCGAGCCTTTTCAGCGGCTTTTGACCCAGGGGATGGTCCTCAAAGACGGAGCCAAGATGGCCAAATCCAAGGGCAACGTGGTTGACCCGGAGTACATGATCGCCGAATACGGCACCGACACCACCCGCCTGTTCCTGCTGTTTGCGGCGCCGCCTGAGAAAGACCTGGAGTGGAGCGACCAGGGGGTGGCGGGCTCGGCCCGCTTTCTGCATCGCCTTTGGAACCTGGTACAGGACTTGCTGCCGGAACTTCAAGGGCTTAAGCCTTATCAAGGCCCGGGGACGGAATTACCCGAAGGACTCGCCGAATTCCGCCACAAGGTGCACGCCGCCATCAAGAAGGTGACTGAAGACATCGAAGATTCCTTCCACTTCAACACCGCCATCGCCGCGGTGATGGAACTGGTAAATGCCTTCTACCTGGCGGTGGAGAGTCTGCCCAAAGACGAAGCCACCTTGCGGGTTTTCCGGGAAGCGGTGGAGGCCATCCTGCTCCTGGTCAGCCCCATGGTACCTCACATCGCCGAGGAATTGTGGCAGGCCCTGGGACATACGACTCTACTCCTGGAGGTTCCCTGGCCCCAGGCCCAGTCCGAGGCCCTGACGGTCTCTACCCTGACGGTGGTGGTCCAGGTCAACGGCAAGGTGAGAAGCCGGCTTCAGGTCCCGGCTTCGGCCGCGGATGAGGACATCAAAAACCTGGCCCTGGCCGATCCTGCCATCGCAAAATGGCTGCAGGGTCAACCGCCCAAGAAAGTGATTCTGGCCCGGCGCAAGCTGGTCAGTATCGTGGTGTAAAGGAGTAGAAATGGCTCTTGGTCGCCTCGGGGTCCTCTGGCTTCTGATAATCAGCCTGTGGGGCTGCGGTTATCGGCCCATGGGGGCGGAGCCCCTCAATTCCCAGGTCCGGCCTACCCTGGCGATCCCGTTGTTCGGGAATCGCTCCACCGAAGTGGGCCTGGAGGCCGTCTTTGCCAATGAACTGATCAACGCCTTTGCCCAAACCAGGGCGGTGCAGGTGGTCCCAGGGGACCGGGACGCACAATACGTGCTGGAAGGCAAGGTGCGGTCGCTGGATAACTCGTCGGTGGCCTACAACTCGGTCACCCAGTCCACGGTGCGCCGGGTGACCCTGAGGGTCGAATTGACCCTGCGGCAGAAAAAGGGGGACAAAGTCCTCTGGAAGGAAAACCAGGTCCTGTCGGAAGATTATGTGGTTGACCCCAACTACCACGCGGGTGAGGCCACCCGGTCCGAAGGTATTCGCCGTGCTGCGGTCACCCTGGCCCGGAAGGTGCTGGATAAGGTGCTGCTGGTGATCTAGCTTTCAGCAAATGTAAAAGACAAAAGATTTTGATGGATAGCGCCCTTTGTCCGGCTCCTGAGCGTGCACGCCGGCTTAATTGCGGCCACGGGCCGCCCTATTATTACTGGTTATATAATTGATTATTTTATAATTCTTTGCTAACGTTTTTCCAATAAACCTTACTTCAGCAGGGGGCAAGGGGGTTGGAAAAATGAACGGACGTTATAGCTGGCCTACGGTGGGAGCCTTTGTTCTTCTGGTGGTTGCTTATGTCCTCATGGTCTATATACTTTTGGTCCTCAATAGAAACGGAGTGATCGGCCTTGAAACCGAGGTCAACGGGGATGTGCTGAAACTCATTGCCAGTCTACCGCTGGTGGCCTTCTACCTGGTGGTGTTTTTAGCTGCCACCGCGGGTTTCGCCCGCGCGGCCATAGTAATGAAAACCATGCCCCTGACCCAGGTCTTGAGCAAGGAATTAAAGAAAAAGACCATGGAAAGCGCCACCATCCAAACCAAGATTCGGAGCGGCGGCCAGGTATGCAAAGATACATCTTTTTTACGAGCTCTCAATAACGTCACCTCATCCCGTCTCCCTATTCTGGCCGTGGTGGAAATGGACCCGCAAACCAAGAAGGAACGGGTGACCGGGGTGGTCACAGCCGACGATTTTCTGAGAAAGATAGAGGCAGAAGCGGATAAACGCCCCGGGCCGAACGATCCTGCCTTGCCGCCGCTTGCTGAAAGGCTAGAGAAATTCACGGTCGATGATCTGAAACCCCGAAGGCCCACGGTAGTAACGGCCGACCAAAATCTTCAGTCTATCATTGACACTATGCTCAATGAACAATTCACCAAACTCATCGTGGTGGAAGATAAGCAGTCGATGAAATTCAAGGGCACCCTGGATGTGCTGGATATGATGGGAGAGATTTTCGTAGGAGACTCTGAAGCCTAAGAAGTTAGTGTAGCGGGCACTGCCCGCCATGGTAATTAACTTTGATCGGTGGTGGGCAGTGCCCACCCTGTATATTTTTACTCAGGTATTGAGGATCGCCCACCAATTTGAGGCCTTAGTTGACCGCTCCCATATGTCCCATCCCATCTTAGAACGCCACTTGGAACGCCAGGCCCTGAAGCCCGTTTACCTCTTTTATGGGGACGAGGAGTTTTTGATGCAGCGGGCGCTGGTGCGCCTGGAGACGGGGCTGACGGAAGGTTCAGGGGAGCCGCCGAGCCGGGTGCTCCGTGAGGCCCAGGAGATGGGGCTCGCAGAGTTTTTGGCCGAGTCCCGGGAGGCCACTCTCTGGGGACCGGGACAGTTGCTCATCCTGCGCCAGGTGAATATCTACCCCGCGGCCCAACTCAAGGACCTCACGGCGTACCTGGATCACCCGGCGCCCAGGGCCTGGGTGGTGCTTCTGGCCGAAGGCTTGAAGGCCCGGGACGTAGAAAAACACGCGGTGTGGGGCAGGCTGGCCCGGGAGGAGGCGGCCTTGGGGTTTTTCCGCCTGCGGGAAGGCGAGCTGTACCAGTGGCTGACCCGGGAAGCCCGGCATCTGGGCAAGAACCTGACCTTGCCCGCAGCCCAGCGTTTGGTGGAGATGGTGGGGGACAATCTGGCGGAATTGAGCCAGGAGTTGGAAAAACTGGCCCTTTATGCCGGTACGGAAAACACCCTGACCCCGGGGCTGGTGACGCAATTAGCCAGCCACAGCCGGACTTACAATATCTTTGCTTTGGTGGATGCTTTAGGGGGGGCCGGATTTCACCAGCGCCTGGCGTCTCTGGGGCACTTACTGGATCTGGGGGAGCACCCGGCCAAGATCTTGGGGATGCTGGCCCGGCAGGTGCGGATGCTCATCCGGGTGAAGGAAGCCGCGGGCGGCAATCCGGCGGAACTGGCCCGGGGACTCAATCTGCCCCCGTGGAAGTTAAAAGGCCTGACCCAACAGGCGGCCCGCTTCAGCGCGGCGGCCCTCAAGGCGCACCTGGCGCTTCTGCACCAGGTGGACTATCATCTCAAGACCAGCACGGGCAATCCCCGGCTCTGGCTGGAGTGGGCGTTATTGAAGATGGGCCCGGGGTGAGCCGAAATACGGGGAGCCGGAACGCGCCGCGGCGCAAGGGTGCCGTCTGGATGAAGGCATAATGAAGAAAATGATCTACAGGCATTCGGCATTAAATTTGTCGGCTATATTAACCCTGATATTTTGCTTGACTCTTATTGCTTGTGCCGACGATGCAGACCTTGCCAAGCTATTTCAAGAGCGCGGCGTCGAGGGGACCATTATTATTTCTTCTCTGGACGGTAAATTCAGCTATATCCATAATGCTGAACGTTCCCAACGGAGATTCGTACCGGCTTCGACCTTCAAAATTCTGAATACCCTTATCGCACTGCAGGAAGGAGCTGTCAAAAGTGAAAAGGAAGTAATCAAGTGGGATAAAGAAGATAAGGGATTTGAGGCATGGAACCAAGACCAGACCCTGGAGACAGCTTTCACCTTGTCATGTATCTGGTATTATCAGGAACTGGCCAGGCGCATCGGCAATGAAAAATATTTGCTTCACCTGAAGCACGTTGGGTATGGAAACGGGAAGACCGGCCCTGATATAACCACCTTCTGGTTAGAAGGGAATTTAATGATATCCCCCCAGGAGCAAATCAATTTTCTCGAGAAGCTCTACAGCGAGGAACTTCCCTACGAAAAGCCCCATATGCAATTGGTGAAGCGGCTTATGATTGTTGAGGACCAGCCCCGATATATCATCAGAGCCAAGACCGGTTGGGCAAGGGGTATTAACCCTCAGCAGGGGTGGTATGTGGGCTATGCTGAGACTAATGGACAGGTCTGGTTCTTTGCCACTAACCTTGAGATCAGGAAGAAAGGAGATGAAGCCTTCAGGAAAGAGATAACCATGGGGGCTTTAAAGGCCAAAGGCATCATATGATCCTCTGGACGCGACTCGACCTCCTGGTCGCGAGGCGGCGCAGAGCATTACCAATAATGGGGGGGACACCAGGGTCCGAATGCGGACCACTTAAGATTGACAAAAGAGGAGCGGCATAACCGCCCCTTTCTGTCTTAATCCCGGTTCAACTCAGGCAGGGGTTGAGAGGGCGTTGACCTGCCGGGTGAGGCGGGAAATCTTGCGAGCCGCGGTCCGCCAGTGCAGGGTGCCCTTGCTGGCTACCCGAGCGAGCACCGGGATGGCGGCCGTCAAGGCCGTCTGGGCCTCTGCCGCATTCTTTTGGGCCACTGCCTGGCGCACCTGGCGCACCACGTTTTTGACCCGGGTTTTGCGGCTCTGGTTTTGCAGCCGCCGCTTTTCGTTCTGTCGTGCCCGCTTCATGGCGGATATATGTCTAGCCAATGTCATCCTCCGAATTTAGTGCCTTATAAATGTCACCCAAGAACGCCTTTTTGTCAAGGGCGTCAGCTTTCCTGGTACTCCCGGAAAAATCCCCAAAAATAACTCAGCCCTGAAGCCAGGGTGGCAATGAGGGCCAGCCATAATAAGGCCATGCCCAACTCGTGGAAATCCACTCCGACGTACGGATAATGCAAAATCAAGGCCGTCAGCGCCGCCATTTGCAGCAAGGTTTTGGCCTTGCCCCAGCGGTCCGGGGACAGGAAAATGCCCTCTGTGGCTGCCAAGCCCCTCAGGCCGGTGACCGCCAGTTCCCGCCCGATAATCAAAAAAGCCATCCAGGCCGGCACCCGTTCCAGAGGGATCAACATGATCAGGGCCACCGAAACCAGGAGCTTGTCGGCCAAGGGGTCCATAAACTTGCCCAAGCGGCTTACCAAGCGGTGGCGCCGGGCCAAAAAGCCGTCCAGAAAATCCGTGGCTCCTGCCAGCATAAAACAGAAGGCCCCCAAAAAACTGGCCCAGGGGCCGTCAAAGCACAGAAGCAGCATCACCACGGGCACAGCCGCGATGCGGGCTCCGGTGAGCATATTGGGGGTGGCCCAGTTATTGAAGTCTACCTGGCTCATTTCAGGACTTGCGGGCGCGCTCCCAATCTGCCAAGAATTTTTGTAAGCCGATGTCCGTCAACGGATGTTTCATGAGCTGCATGAGCACCCCGTAGGGCACCGTGGCGATATCAGCCCCGGCCAGGGCGCCGTCCAGGACATGCAAGGGATGGCGCACCGAAGCCACGATGATTTCAGTATCAAAACCGTAATTTTCAAAAATGGTGATGATCTGCTCGACAATCTCCATGCCCCGGTGACTGATATCATCCAGGCGGCCGATAAAGGGGCTGACGTAAGCCGCGCCCGCCTTGGCGGCCAGCAGGGCCTGGAGCGGCTGAAAAATCAAGGTGACATTGACATTGATGTCTTCTGCCGCCAATATCCGGGTGGCCTTGAGGCCGTCTTCGGTCATGGGGACTTTGACCGCCACCCACTCATGGATCTTAGCCAGTTCACGGGCTTCCGCCACCATGGCGCCGGCCTCGGTGGCCACAACTTCGGCGCTCACCGGACCCTGCACCAACTCGCAGATGGTGCGGATATGCTCTTTAAACTGCTCTTTGGTGCCAATGCCGATTTTGGCGCAGAGGCTGGGATTGGTGGTAACGCCATCCACCAGGCCCAGGCTATGGGCTGCGCGAATCTCGTCCAGATTGGCGGTATCAATAAAGAATTTCATAAAAGACCTCTTACTATATCATAATGTCAACTTTTGCCACCACTCACGAAGCGTTTTAAACAGCCTTCGGAACAGAAAAAATACGTTTTGCCGTCCTTTTGGGTCTTGAGGGCTTCCCGCCTGGGGATGAAGGTCTTGCAGACCGGGTCCTGGACCAGGACATCCGGCTCCCTTTCTCTTTCCAGAGGCTTAGGCGCCTGGGGCCAAAGGCCCAGGGAGCCGGCCACCTTTTTAATGGCCCAATAACCCAGATATCCCAGGCCCAAACCCAAAAGTAGACGGAACATCAGTCGGGTCCTTAATCGTGCGCGATAGGTTGCAGTTTCGTTAAGTCCGCGGCATCGAGTTTGGCCAGAAGGTCCCCGGCACTCTTGCCCAACACCGGATGCCAGGCCCGGGGGGCAATCTCCGCCAGGGGGGCCAGCACGAACACCCGGCGATGCATCTCCGGATGAGGCACCACCAGCTTAGGGGTAAAGATCACTTCCCCATTATATAACAGCAGGTCCAGGTCGATGACCCGGGGGCCCCAGCGTTCGCCCCGCACGCGCCCCATGTCTACCTCAATCTGCTGCAACAACCGCAGCAGTTCTTCCGGCCCCAAGCGGGTGCGCACCCGGGCCACGGCATTAATATACCAGGGCTGATTTTCCGGCCCCAGCGGCGGGTTCCGGTAGAAGGTGGAAACCCGGGTCACTTCCACTTCGTAAGCCAGGTTCAGGCGCTCCAGGGCCTCATGTAACTGCTCCTCAGGGTCGCCCAGGTTAGCACCCAGCCCCAAGTAAGCGATAACCGGAGTCCGTTCGGTGATGGCGGCAATTCCCAAAGGCATACGTATATACTATCCTATTTCTCTTGAATGGCTAAAGGGTTTTTGACCGGAGGCGTGATTACGGGGATTAACTGGGCCGCAATTTGAGCGGCCACTAACCGGGAGCCTTGATCATTGTAATGGGCCACGTCACAGATATTTTCTTTAACCGGGGCAATCACTCGGGCCAGGTCGATGACCACCACCCCGTTTTTAGCCCCCACCTCCCGGATGGATTGATTGAGCCGTTCAAAGGCGCTCTTAAAGTCCGCATAGGTAATCCCCTGGCTGTCCTCCAGGTTGTGCATCATCTTTTTGATCAGGGGATCGGGGTTATCCGTCAAGCGGCTGGCCTGGGTCATGAGGACCGGCGTGATCCCCCGGGCCCGGCAAATATTGATGAAGGTTTGCAGGTTTAGCGTAAATTCCCTGACGAGCAGGTCCTGGTCGATGGTGATTTTCTGGCCCCGGACGTTTAAGAATTCATCGCCTTTGCCCTTCCGGTCGGAATGGAAGATGCCCTTGGTGGCCCGGGCGAGGTTGGGAAAGGTCAGGTCCCGCACCGTATAGAATATCTGCCGCAGGTCCTGGCCCACGGTTTTAAAATTCGGCAGTTTTTCCTGAATGGGCGACCGGGAGGGATTGGTGTTCCAATAGGTTTTTTCGTACATCAGGATGGCCAGGTCGTTGATGTTCTCCATCAGCACGACGATGTCGGGCCTGAGGTTAACCACTTTGTTCAGCAAAATATTGAGGCAGTGCAAGGTATTATTGCCGCTGCGCCCGGCATTGTATGCGTTGACCTTGAGATGCGTCTGTTCTTCGATGAGCCGCCCCGCCAGATACGGGAACCGCAAATTTTCGTCGACGTAGACACATTCGGTGGTGGAACCGCCCAAAAAGGCGATGGTCAGGTCGGGGTGGTCGTGAATTTTGGCGGGCATGATGAAGCCCTGGCGATCCACCCGCAGTATATAGGGTTTTTGCGTCAGGCCATCGGACATCCGCATGGCGCTGGCGTCAGGTATCAGGATGTTCCGGTATAACGGATTGAACTCTCTGAGTTTAATAGACCGCTTGATGCCGGCGAGATTGATCTCGTCATGGGTGCGGCTGGCCAGGATCTTTTCGGCCACCACGGCCAGACCAGAGATGGCCACCAGTATAATGAGAACAATGACCTTCTTGGGGTTTCTTTCCAGCCAGTTTTTGCGGTTTGAGGCGTTATCCATAATTTATGGGAAACAGGTTGTACTCCTGCTTTATTTAAGGTTGTGCTCCACCCGCTCTTTATCTTTAAGGAGATAGGCCAACAATTCCCGGGCAAAGGGCGAGGCCAGATGGAGAAAGGTGAGTTCGGTTCGAAAAGCAGGAGGCATCTAATACCTTAATGGCCTAACTTTAGACAACAGGGTCGGAGACAAGAGTTTGGGGGAAGAAGGGTATTGTTATGAGGGGACGGACTCGTTGGGAAAAAGCCCGTTTCCCCCGTGCCAGCCTCATTATGCTCCTATCCCAGCTTCGCCAGGCGGGCCAGGGCCTCTTTCAGGCGCTCTTTGGGGACCGTCAGGGCCAGTCGCACGTAACCTTCACCCGGCGTCCCCAGGCCGTTGCCGGGAATGGTAACGATCCCGGCCTTCTCCAGCAGATGGGTGGTGAACGCCATGGAGGTGAAGCCCGGTGGGACCGTCAGCCATACGTAAAACGTGGCTTTAGGGGGCTCCACGTCATAGCCCAATTTTTTCAAGCCGCCCACCAGGATATCCCGGCGTTCCTGGAGAATGGCGCAATTTTCCCGGACGCAGCTCTGGTCCGAATCCAGGGCGGCAATCCCGGCAAACTGGATGGCATCGAAGGCCCCTGAATCGATATTGCTCTTGATCTTGCCCAGGGCTGCCAGCACTGCCGCGTTGCCCACCGCCATTCCCAAGCGCCAGCCGGTCATGTTGTAAGTCTTGGAGAGAGAGTGGAATTCGATGCCGATCTCTTTGGCGCCGGGCACTTCCAGGAAACTGGGGGGCTTATACCCGTCGTAGGCCAGTTCAGTGTAAGCCGCGTCGTGGACCGCGATGATCTTATATTCGTTGCAAAAATCCACGACCTTGGCGAAAAACGCACTGTCTGCCACCGCTGCGGTGGGGTTGTTGGGATAGTTGAAGAACAGGGCCTTGGCATCCCGGGCAATCAGCGGTGGTATGTGGTCCAAATCCGGCAGGAAATTGGTTTCTCGGGTCAAGGGCAGGAAGTGGCAATAGCCACCGGCGAACAGGGTGCCCATCTGATAGACCGGGTAGCCCGGCGAGGTCATGAGATTGATGTCCTCGGGGTTGTTAATCCCTAAAGGCAGGTGGGCAATGCCTTCTTTGGAGCCAATGAGGGTGAGGACTTCGCTGGCGGGGTCCAGGTCCACCGCGAAACGCCCCTGATACCAGCGGGCCACGGCCTCCCGGAAATCGTTCATCCCGGAGTAGGCCGGGTAGTGGTGGGTTTTGGGGTCCTGCACCATCTCGATCATCTTATCGACGATGAACCGGGGTGTGGGCAGGTCCGGGTCGCCTACGCCCAGGTCAATGATATCCACTCCCCGAGCCTTGACTTCGGCCTTCTTGTCGTCGATGGCTTTAAAGAGATAGGGCGGAATCAGGCCCAGGCGCGCCGCGGGTTCAATAAAATCCGTCATTTAGGGTGCCCTTTCTGCAACAATACGATTTTTCAGGGTGCCGATACCTTCCACCCGAATTTCGACCACGTCGCCAGGCTGCATGGGGCCGATCCCCGACGGCGTGCCGGTGGCGATGACGTCGCCGGGCAAAAGGGTCATGATGCGTGAAATGAACGATACTTGAGCGGCCACCCCGAAGATCATGTTTTTGGTGCTAGAATGCTGGCGGCGTTCCCCATTCAGGTAAGCCTCCACCGTGAGGTTGTCCGGGTCGGGAATCGTTGTTTCGATCCAGGGGCCTAGGGGCGCGAAGGTATCAAAACTCTTGGACCGGGTGAACTGCCCGTCTTTTTTCTGCAAGTCCCGGGCGGTGACGTCGTTGATGCAGGTAAACCCCAGGATGTAGTCCCAAGCTTCTTCTTCCCGCACGTGACGGCAGGTGCGCCCGATGACCACGGCCAGTTCCGCCTCATAATCCATCCGCCGGGACATGGCCGGAAAGACGATGTCATCGTCGGGCCCAATTACCGCGCTGGCAGGTTTCAGGAAGATCAAGGGCTCATCCGGGATGGGGTGGCCGAACTCTAAGGCGTGGTCGCGATAATTTAGCCCCAAGGCCACGATTTTGCTGGGTTCGCAGGGCGCCAGCAGCTTGACCGCCGGCAGGGACATAATTTCCCCGACCGTATTGTTCAGCCCGCCATCATAAGGAGTGCTCCATAAGACGTCGATTTTCTCCCCCTCCAAGATGCCGTGACCGGTGCGGCCCGTCAGTTCAAAACGTACAATGCGCATCTATTTTGATACCTTTGCAATAAAATTAATTCCCGACCTTCTTTTGGCTGATGAATCCAGTCGTTTGTCCGGCAGGAGTGAATATTTTTATTTGCATGTTCATTTTGTCCATATTATGTCTATCAATCATGTTAGCTCCCGAGTCATATTGATACGCCTTAAAATTCATAAAAGAAGGTTTTGATTGCAATAAATGATAATTATCATTTGGATTAAATATATAGTGTTTAGTTAATTCATTAACAATATATATAGTACCACCAAAGTTACTGCCAACCTCTATGATATTATAATAAGAATTGATCGGCTTTCCATGAATATCAGTACATATTAATTCAGATCCTTTTGGCATTACAGGCCAACTATCATCAAACTCAAGAACATTTCCCACTCCATTTAATTTATTCTCTTTGATTAATTGCCATAAAATATCCCTGGGATACGAATACGAATTATAATTTATGAAGCTAAACCAAAAGTTCCCGATAAAAATAATTGAAATTAAACATAATATCAATTGACTTTTTCTTGTTACCTTAGTTAATGTTTCATTTATTGAATATATGGATAGAATACAAATAAATGGGACGTACTGATGTAATAACCTACCATAGAAAACCATTTTGTGGAAAAAATATCCCGTACTTGCGTAGACTAAATACATTCCTATAAGCCCAATACCCAATAAACTTATAAGCGAATATTGTTTGAAGGTTTTATTTTTGAATCGATAAAGCGTTATGCTAATAAAAACCAACAAGCCTATTAATAATATTATCCCGGTTAATCCCTCAACTTCAATAAAATATTTAAATAAGTAAGCAAATGATTCTTCAAATGAACCTTGCGTTATTGTCTTAGATAAACCTATTGCATCCAATATATATGACTTCCCTACAAGTCTAGCAATCTTTTCACATAAAATTAAACACAGAATGCTTCCTAAAATATAATAACCTGCATAATAAATCTTCTTAAAAATATTTTCTTTGGAAATTTTATTAAATAATAATATAAATAACCCAACAATTAATAAGGGAAAATACCCAGGATAGACTAATAATCCAAACAAAGAACACATCCCAATAATTAATGATTTTGTGTACGATAAGTTATCTTCTTCAGTATATAAAGCAATTTTATAAATCACTATATATAAAATTAAAAGGCCCATATCATATGGTAATGCATGCCTAAGATATAGGTAAGAGTTTGTCAATGTACTAAACAACAACACACTAACCAAAGCCAAAAAACTGTCTTTTAATAATAAATTAGATAATTTATAATGGACTATAAGTATAAGACAATAAATTAAAAAATTAAAAATGAACAGTGGATAAGAGTTTTTTCTTTCATAGTAGTTTATTTTAAATATACGAGCAGTAACATACTGTATCGCATTTGGAATAATTTTTATTATCGCATCTGCCGGTCTTCCCTGTGTAGAAAAGATTTCCTTCATTGCAGCATCTATCTTTAATTCTGATAGGTGTTGCACAACTCTTCCTGATTGACAATAGCGAATTTCATCAGGGAAAGCTAAGAATCCAGTCCCAATTAAATTTAATTTACTTAGTGTAATCAAGACTATACTAGTGATCAGTAAATATTTTAGCGCCTGTTGGCCATAGTCACGCGCCAAAACGAGGAGTGTAGATTCATTTTTGTTAAATGATAAATTATTAGCCACGTATTTCATTGT
Source organism: Desulfobaccales bacterium (assembly GCA_041648175.1). Taxonomy (NCBI): domain Bacteria; kingdom Pseudomonadati; phylum Thermodesulfobacteriota; class Desulfobaccia; order Desulfobaccales; species Desulfobaccales bacterium. Next base: position 140,028 of record JBAZPO010000008.1, read on the forward strand.
CTATGCCTATTTCAACCCCAAAACGTCCTGCATGTCATAAAGGCCCGGCGGTTGCGTCACTATCCACTGCGCGGCCCGCACCGCGCCCCGGGCGAAATTGTCCCGGCTGTGGGCCCGGTGAATGATCTCCAGGCGCTCGCCCATGCCGCCGAAGAGCACCGTGTGCTCCCCGACGATGTCCCCGGCCCTTACCGTCTGGATGCCAATCTCTTTGTCGGTGCGCTGGCCGATGATGCCATGTCGGGAATAAACCCCCACCTTGTCCAACTCCCGGTCCAGGGCGTGGGCGATGACCTGCCCCAACTTGATGGCCGTGCCGCTGGGCGCGTCTTTTTTCAGGCGATGGTGGGCTTCGACGATCTCCACGTCGTAGCTCTCGCCTAACACCCGGGCAATGTCCGCCACCACCTTGAACATGAGATTGACCCCGACGCTCATGTTGGGTGCGAACACCAGGTGGGCCCGGGAGGCCAGGGCCTGAATCTCGGCGATCTGGGGCGGAGCAAACCCGGTGGTCCCTAACACCATGGCCTTACCCGCATCGGCCACGGCGCGCAGATTGGCCAGCGACGGCTCCGGGTGGGTGAATTCAATGACCACCTCACCTTTGGGCAGCACCTGGGCCAAAGAGTCGACCACCGTGACCCCTTTATGAGGCAGCCCCACGACTTCACCCACATCTTTGCCTACCGCGGCATGCCCCGGTGACTCCACAGCCCCTACCAACTGGACACCGTCAGCCGCTTCCATCATATGTACGATGCGGCCGCCCATCCGGCCTGCCACTCCGGTTACGATCGCTTTGACCATGGAGTATCTCCTTCCGTACCAGTTCAAAGATCAAGGTTCAAAGTTCAAAGTTTTTTAACCTTGAACTTTGAACCTCGAACCTTGAACTACTAAATCAATCCATATTTCTGCATTACCAGGCGCAGTTTGTTCTCGTTGGCCTCGGACATGGCCCACAGGGGTTGACGGATTTCGCCGGTGATTTTGCCCATCAGTTTCAAGGCGGTTTTGGCCGGGGCGGGGTTGGTCTCGAAGAACATGGCCTCCGTCAGGGGCCACATCTTATAGTGGAGTTCCCGGGCCCGGGTCAGGTCGCCCTTAAAGAAGGCGTTGCACATATCCGCCATGTCTTTGGGGGCCACGTTGGAGATCACCGAAATCACCCCCATGCCGCCCACGCACAACAGGGGAAAAGTGGTGAAATCATCGCCGGAGAGCACGGTGATCTTATCGCCACACAGCTGCAAGGTCTTGGCGCCCTGTTTCAGGTCCCCGGTGGCGTCCTTGAGGCCCACGACATTGGGTATATCCGCCAGCCGCGCCATGGTTTCCGGCAGCAGGTTGACGCTGGTGCGGCCCGGCACGTTATAGACCACGATGGGAATCTTGGTCTTGGCAGCCACGGTCTTATAGTGCTGAAAGAGACCTTCCTGGGTCGGTTTATTGTAGTAAGGAGTGATCAGCAGGGCCGCATCCGCGCCGGCAGCCTGGGCATGTTGGGTCAGTTCCAGGGATTCGGCGGTGCTGTTGGAGCCGCTCCCGGCGATCACCACAACCCGTTTTTTCACCTGGTCGATGCAGGTCTCCACCACCCGTTTGTGCTCGGCGTGAGATAGAGTGGGGGATTCGCCGGTGGTGCCGCAGGGTACGATGCCATGGACGCCTCCGGCGATTTGGAACTCGATGAGTTCCCGGTAGGCCGCTTCGTCGAATTGGCCGTTTTTGAAGGGAGTAACAATGGCAGTGATGGCTCCCTTGAACATGAGACTACCTCCTTACTTGAGTTCGTCGGCCCACAGTTCGCCCTGGTAGGCCACCAGGGCATTACCTTCCAGGTAGACCTCGCTGAAGGTCTCGCCCTGGAGGGTAAAATAGATGATCAGGGCTTCGCCGCCCCGGGTGTGAACGGTCACCGGGGAGTTAACCTGCCCCAGCCGGGCGCTCAAAAGGGCCGAGGCCACCGAGCCGGTGCCGCAGGCCAGGGTCTCATCCTCCACCCCGCGTTCATAGGTGCGAATGCTTAAGTCCTGGGGCCCCTCTACCCGGATAAAGTTGACATTGGTGCCCGCGGGGGCAAACAACGGATGGAAGCGGACCGCCCGGCCCCACTGGGTAATCGGAGCTTGTTCCAGATCGTCGACGGGCACCACGACATGGGGCACACCGACCTTCATGAAATGGCCCACGAGGGTTTCCCCGTCCAGGGGGATGGCTTGATCCATACGCACATCACCAACCCCGGTCATGAGCAGTTTGACCCGGCGACCCCGGACTTCGGCCTTGATGGTCCCCGCCAAGGTTTCAAACGACAGATCGGCCGGGGCGATATTGTTCAGGACCGCGAATCTGGCGGCGCAGCGCCCACCGTTGCCGCACATCTCGGGCTCGGAGCCGTCGGCGTTATAAAACCGCCAACGGAAATCCGCGCTGGGGGTAGACTCGATGAGGATGAGCCCGTCGGCCCCGGCGCCCAGTTGGCGATGGCAGACCCGGCGGGCGAACTGGGGCTGCTCGGCCTCGGGGATAAAGCGCTCCCGGTGGTCGATGAGCACAAAATCGTTGCCCCCACCGTGCATTTTGAAAAAAAGGATGCGGCGTCTGGTATCCGTTGTCATAATGCCAAGACCAATCCCCCCTGACCCCCCTTTGGCAAAGGGGGGAAAGTGGAAAGTCCCCCTGTAATGAAGGGGGATTTAGGGGGATTTCAAAGTATTCAGATTTTGGGCAAATCTTATATTACTTCAAAAACTCCGGGATGGACTCCCCCCAGGTAAGCTGGCGGTATGTCTCCCTTTTTCTGATAACATAAAAATCCCGATCCTGCACCAAGATTTCGGGCACGCGGGGCCGGGCGTTGTAGTTGGAACTCATGGAAAAACCATAGGCCCCGGCGCTCAAGACCGCCAGCATCTCCCCCGGGGCAAAGGCCGGCATGAGGCGATCCCTGGCCAGGAAATCCCCGGATTCACAGATAGGCCCAACGATGGAGGCCTTCACCTGGGGACGGTCCGCTTCCATCACCGGCCACAGGCCGTGATAGGAGCCATAGAGGCTGGGGCGGGCCAGGTCGTTCATCCCCGCGTCCACGATAATGAAATGCTTGGCGTCGGTAACCTTGGTATAGAGCACCTTGGTTACTAAGATGCCGGCGTTGCCCACCAGCACCCGTCCAGGCTCCAGGATGAGGGTGCATTCAAGGCCCTTGAGGTGTTCCAACAGTTTCTGGCCATACTCCTGCGGGAGCGGCGGCTCCTCGTCGTGGTATTGAATCCCCAGGCCGCCGCCCAGGTCAAGGTAACGGATCTGGATGCCCAGGGCCCTTAAGCGCTCGATCAACTCTTTCAGCCGCTCCAACGCGTCCACAAAGGGCGTAACCTGGGTGATCTGGGAGCCGATGTGGCAGGCCACCCCCACCACTTCGAGGTGCGGCAGTTCCTGGGCCCGGCGATAATCCTCCACCGCCCGGTCGATGTCGATGCCGAACTTGTTCTTTTTAAGCCCCGTGGAGATGTAGGGATGGGTCTTCGCATCGATGTTCGGATTGATTCTTAAGGCTACCCTGGCCTTGAGCTTCAGGCGGCCGGCGATGCGGTTGATCTCCTCCAACTCCTGGGAGGACTCCAGGTTGAACAAAAGGATGCCGGCCTTAAGGGCCGCTTTAATCTCCTCCGGCTTTTTCCCAACTCCGGAGTAGACGATCTTGCCGGGGTCCATGCCGGCCTGGCTGGCCCGATAGAGTTCACCGCCTGAGACGATATCCGCCCCGGCTCCCAACCGGGCAAAGAGCCTCAAGACGGCCAGGTTGGCATTGGCCTTCACGGCAAAGCAGATTATATGCGGAAACGCCGCAAACGCAGTGTTAAAAACCTGAAAGTGTTGGGTCAGGGTGGCGGCGCTGTATACGTAAAACGGTGTGCCCACCGCCTCGGCAATTTGGCGCACCGGTACGTTTTCGCAGAAGAGTTCACCGGATTGGTAATTGAAGTGATGCATTGAGTAGTTCCTGTCCCTCCGCGACAATTTACCAAGGGATTTGGTAGTCGCAGGCTTTAGCCTGCGTTCTCCAGATCACCGAGAGGTAAACGCAGGCTAAAGCCTGCGACTACCAAGAGACTCAAAAAGTGATCGCAGCCACCTCGGAAGGCAAGCTCTCGTTGGCCCGGGGGGAGTCGTCCACCGCGGTCACGTAGTAATGGTACGTCTGGCCCCGGTTTACCTGGGAGTCCACGAAATAAGGCTTCTTGACCAACTCCTGAGTGAGTCGGGTATATTTTTCCTCCCCGGTGAGGCGCCGGTAGACCCGGTAGCCCGCCACGTCCGGGACCGGGCTTTCCTCCCACCGAAGTTCTACCCCCTGGGAGGTGGGCACCGCCAGAAAATTCAACACCGGCGGCGGCGGCGTGCGCTTCTCCGGCATGGCCTTTTGGGTGGCCGAATCCTGGCTGGCCAGCAGATCGTCACCCACCCGGCGCACCGCCACAACCTTATAAGTATATTCCACATCGTTCAGCACTGCCACGTCCTGGAATTGATTCTCGAGCACGGGCTTCGGTGTCACGCGAATCCAGGGACCCTGGCCCGAGAGGCGATAGATAAGATAACCCGCCAGGGCCTTAACCGGCGAGCCGTCCTCTAACTTGGTCACCGGGCTCCAGGTGAGGGAGACGATTTTATCGCCGGGCACGGCCTTGAAGTCCCCGGGGACTCGGGGCAGCCAGCCCCAGGCATGGCTTAAGGTTCCAGACCAGCCGCCTTTGTAGCCATCCTGGTCATAGGCCGCCACCCGGTAGTAATAGCGATGGTCCGGCACCAACTCCCGGTCCCGGAAGAGCAGGGCTTCCCCTTGGACCTCCCCCCTCTGGGGGTAGGCCAGGTCGATATCGGCATAAAGGACGAAATCCGAGGACGCCAACGCCTCCGGGGACACCCCCTTCATTGCGGCCCGGTAAACCTGGCAGCCCTGGACCTGGGTCAAAGGCTGGCCCAGGAGATTCTCCCGGGGCAAGAGCCAGCTCACTACCAACGCATTGCCTTCCTGGGTCAACTTAAAGTTCCGCACCGGCGCCGGTAATACCCGGTCGGGGGCATACGGCGTCATCCGCTTGCCGCACGCGGCTGCCAGGAGCAAAAGGCAGAGAATGAAGAGAAACAAATATTTTGAGGGGCGGACCGGGGGAAGAGCATTCCCCCGCCCTCCCCTCAAACTCCCCTCCCCACCCCCTGTAAGGGTTCGGGGGAGGGGGCTTGGGAGAGGGAGTGTAAGTGGCTTGACGCCCCTGGCTTCCGCTCTCAAAGAACCGTTAAATCTTCTGCTCATGAAGGTTCAACCCTATTTCCGCTTCGGCCCGTTCCAGGGCCTCGCGCACCCGTTCCGGCGCGGTGCCTCCCGGAGATTTTCTCCGGGCCACGGAGTTTTCGATCTTGAGCCAATCAAACACGTCGGCCGCGGCCAGAGGAGCAAACTGCTGGATTTCAGTGAGGCTCAATTCCCACAGCTCTTTGCCGCTGGATTCAGCGTAGCGCACCGTATTGCCTACGTGCTCGTGGGCGGTGCGAAACGGCGCCCCTTTGGTCACCAGGTAATCGGCCATGTCGGTGGCGGTAAGAAAGCCGCCGTGCAGGGCAGCAGCCATCTTCTCCGGCCGCACCGTGAGATTCGCAAGCAGCCCGGCCATCAACTGGACCGAGGTGCGCACAGTGTCCACCGTATCGAACAGGGGCTCCTTATCCTCCTGGAGGTCCCGGTTATAGGCCAGGGGAAGCCCCTTCAGGGTCATGAGGATGCCCATGAGGTGGCCCGTAACCCGGCCGCTCTTGCCCCGAACGAGTTCCGGCACGTCGGGATTCTTCTTCTGGGGCATGATGGAAGACCCCGTGGCGTAGGCGTCGGGCAGCACCACGAACCCGAATTCTTGAGACGACCAGAGGATAAGCTCTTCCGACAGCCGGCTTAAGTGCACCATGATGATACTGGCATGGGCAAGAAATTCAATCACAAAATCCCGGTCGCTCACCGCGTCCAGGCTGTTGCGGAAGGTTTTTGGAAAACCTACCTGGGCAGCCACCAAATGTGGGTCGATGGGAAAGGTAGTGCCAGCCAAGGCCGCAGCCCCCAAGGGCGAGACTTCGATGCGGCTCAAGGATTCGTGCAACCGCTCCTGGTCCCTACGCCACATTTCGTCGTAGGCCAGGAGGTGGTGGGCCAAGAGTATCGGTTGGGCGCGCTGCATGTGGGTGTAGCCGGGCAGGATGGTGTCTTGATGCAGGTGCGCCAGGCGCACCCCAGCCAGGCGCAGATCGCGTAGGTCATTGATGAGCCCTTCAACTGCTTCGGCCAGGTAGAGCCTAACGTCCAGAGCCACCTGATCGTTCCGGCTCCTGGCGGTGTGGAGCTTCTTCCCCACTTCGCCGAGGCGGCTGGTCAGCCGCGCCTCGATGGCCATGTGGATGTCCTCTAAGGCCGGGTCGAACTCGAATTCCCCGGCCTCGATTTCAAGTAAAATCTCGGTGAGCCCCGCGACGATCTGCTCCCCTTCCGCCTGTGTGATAATGCCCTGCTTGGCCAACATGCGGGCGTGGGCGATGGACCCGGCGATATCCTGGCGATAAAGACGCCGGTCAAAGCTCAAGGAGGTGGTGAAATCCTCCACCGACTTTTCGGTGTCGCTTTCGAAACGTCCCCCCCAGGGTTTGTGCGCCATGTGATTTTCCTTAATTTTGTTCTGAGTGCAAGACCTACGGCCCAGCCCTTCAGGGTTTAAAGGATTGCAACTGATAGGTCCGATTATCAGAGACTATGTTCCCATCTTTGGATTTTTGTTTGATGGTGACCAGGCTCTTGACGATGCCCACCTTGGGGGCATACCATTCGTAGCCCATGACGGAGGCGCCGGCGTCATTGCCGCCCACCTGTTTAATCTTCAAGCAATCTTTGAAGGTACCGGCCGGAACCTTGACCTCCTCAGATACACTTTCCAGCGTCAGGGTGACATCCAACGTGCTGTTGCCTATCTTCGTGGCCATATTCCAACTGTTGCCCTCGGTGATGGGAAACCTTAGATGGCATTCTCTTGGGGTTACGAGGGTTGGGGCACCTTTTTCGCCTATTTGCTCCGCATAGCGGTAAATCCCGCTATCATCCTTTTCTATAAATTCAATGAAGATGTGTCCACCCAAATCCCATTTCCGGGGCGTTACTTTTTTCCCCTGCACTTCCTGAGGCGTCAGGTTGGTGATGATTAATTTTTTCGTATCGCTCGCATTCGATATGACGAGGTACTCCCACCTCATGTCTGCTTTGAGGGGGTAATAGGACTCGCTCAGTTCATCGCACCTGGCGCTGCCTGGCAATACCAGAGATAAAGCTAGGAGTAAAGCGGTGAAGATACCTGTCGTTCTCATGGCTCCCTCATTTAATTGAGTGTGGTTTATTCCTCGCCCATGGCGGCCAGGCCGCTTTAAGCCCTATTTTGGGGTCCGGCAGTTTGGCGCCGCAGGCCTCACAAGTGCCCTGGGGCAGGTCGGCGTGGTTGTTCAGCTTCTGAAAATGACCGCATAGGCGGCAACGCGCCACTGGGCGGTAATTAATCCAGCCGTGGCCCTTCCAGAAGCGCCAGGTGCCGTATTTCCAGCGGTACAGGATGACCGTGTAGAGGCAGCTCAGGCCCACCAGGTGCGCGGTGGAGATATAGAACGCCCGCCAGGAAATCAACACGGTGACGCCCATGACCATAAGCAGGCGGGACGCCAGGCGCCAGGATTTGTTCCAGATCCAGGGATCGGCCAGGGTCCAGGGCAGCCGCACCCCGAACCAGAGATTGGGTCCGGGCCGCCAGAAGACCATGAGCAAGCCCAGCCCCCAGCAGAGCCCCGAAACCAGATAGCGCAGTGAACCAGACCTCCGAACTGCTCCCGCCCCCAACCTGACGTTGGGGACGGGAACCCTGAGTTACCCTACCGCGGCGCCGGTTTAAACCGGCGCCCGCTCGCCTGCCAAGACCATGGGCGGCCGAGATGAGCCGCTTTAGCCGCTAATTTACTCTTTAATGGGCTGCGTCTTCTCTGATTGACCTGGCCCCCGCTTCATAATCTGCGGGGGCTCAAGCCACAAACCTCACAGATGGCACGTTCCAGATGTTGGTCATCCTCAAGCTTCTGGGTATGGCCGCAATGACTGCAGCGTACCACCGGGCGGTAATCGATCCAGCCGATATCCTTCCAGAATAACAGGGTGCCATATTTCCGCCGGTAAAGATAGATCGGCAGCAGCAAGCTGATGAGGATCAACAGTGCCACGGCGACAAAAAAAGCGAACGCTGTGACCAGCACGGCACCTGCCATCACAAGCAGGAGAACTCCACCCGCCATCCACGATATATCCCAGATTTCCCGGTCGGCGAAGGTCCAGGGGGTCCGCACCCCGATCCACGATTTGGGGCTGGGATGCCAAACCAGCAGCACCACACCCAAGAGTCCGCAAACCGCGGCCAGGAGAAAAGCTACAGATTGCGGCATCATATTTTCCTCTTAGAGATGAGGGTAGAATTCAGCCCGGCGGGGAGTCTGCCTCACCCCCTGGCCAAGCCTCCCCACGTCAGCCCGCCTGAACTACTTCCCTTCCAGCTTCGCCCTGATTTTCAGGCGCAGGGCGTTTAAGCGGATGAAACCGGTGGCATCTGATTGGCGGTAATCCCCTCCGGCCTCAAAGGTCACGAGCGACGGCTGGTACAGGGATTTTGGAGCTTTGCGACCTACCACGGTGACGTTGCCCTTATACAGTTTTAGGCGGGCAGTGCCGGTCACGGGTTGCTGCGCCTCGTCGATGAGCTTTTGCAGGGCATAACGCTCCGGGGCGTACCAGTAGCCGTAATAGACGAGTTCGGCGTACCGGGGCATGAGGGAATCCCTGAGGTGCATCACTTCCCGGTCCAGGGTGACGGACTCCACCGCCATGTGCGCCGCCCGCAGGATGGTGCCGCCCGGGGTTTCGTAGACCCCCCGGGATTTAAGGCCAACGTAGCGGTTCTCCACCAGGTCCACCCGGCCGATGCCGTGCTCGCCGCCGATCAAGTTGAGCCGGGCCAGGAGCGCCGCGGGGCTCAAAGCCTCGCCGTCCACGACCATCGGGTCGCCATGCTCAAAGTCAATTTCGATATAACGCGGTTTGTCGGGCGCGGCTTCCGGCGACTTGGTAAGCGTGAACATATCCGCAGGCGGCTCGGCCCAAGGGTCTTCCAGGATGCCACCTTCGAAGCTGATGTGCAGGAGGTTGCGGTCGCTAGAATAGGGCTTTTCCTGGGTTACCGGCACGGGGATGCCGTGCTTTTCGGCATAAGCCACGCAGTCCGCCCGGCCCGCCAGGTCCCACTCCCGCCAGGGCACGATGATTTTGAGATCGGGCTTCAAGGCCATGTAGGTAAGCTCGAAGCGCACCTGGTCGTTGCCCTTGCCGGTGGCGCCGTGGCTCACCGCGTCGGCGCCGGTCTTAATGGCTACCTCCACCTGGGCCTTGGCGATGAGGGGCCGGGCGATGGAGGTGCCCAACAGATACGAGCCCTCATAGAGGGCGTTGGCCCGGAACATGGGCCAGACGAAATCCCGGACGAACTCTTCCTTCAGGTCTTCGACGTAGACTTCATCCGCGCCGGTGGCCTTGGCCTTGGCCGCCACCTCCGCCAGTTCCTCTCCCTGGCCCAGGTCCGCGGCAAAGGCCACCACGGGGCATTGGTAAGTTTCCTTAAGCCACTTGAGAATTACCGAGGTATCGAGGCCGCCGGAGTAGGCTAGAACAATTTTGTTTATATTTGCCATGCTCGTTTCCTATGAGAATTTATGGCGGGCAGTGCCCGCCCTACATTTTGCACAGGCTGGAAAGCCTGTGCCACCGGGTTTTTCTGACCCCCGGCCCTAACCCCTATCCCCTATCCTAAAAGCCATTCTAGGAGCGCCTTTTGGAAGTGCATCCGGTTTTCCGCCTGGTCCCAGGCCGCGGACTGAGGGCCGTCCAGGACCTCGGCGGTGATCTCCTCGCCCCGGTGGGCCGGGAGGCAATGGAGCACGATGGCTTCGGGCGCGGCCAGCTTGAGTAAATTGGCATTTACCTGGTAGGGCTCAAAAAATTTCTGGCGTTCCGCGGCCTCGTCTTCCTGGCCCATGGAGGCCCAGACGTCGGTGTTGATCACCAGGGCTCCGGCCACGGCCTCTTTGGGGTCCTGACCCAGGTAGACCCTGGCCCCTTCTTTCTTGGCCTGGGCGAGCAGGGCGGCGTCGGGCGCGTAGCCGGCGGGACAGGCCAGGTACAGGGGAAAATCCAGGTGCATGGCCGCGGTGATCCAGGAGTTGGCCATGTTGTTGCCGTCCCCCACCCAGGCCACCTTCAAGCCAGTAAGATCGCCGAAGCGCTCCTGCATGGTCATGAGGTCGCTGAGCACCTGGCAGGGGTGGTGGGTGTCCGTCAGGCCGTTGACCACGGGGATGGTGGCATGACGGGCCAGTTCCTCCACGGTCTCCTGGGCAAAGGTCCGCACTACCACGCCGTCAACGTACCGGGACAACACACGGGCGGTGTCGGCCTCCGGCTCGTTCCGGGACATCTGCGTCTGGCCCGGGGCCAGATAGATGCTGGAGCCCCCGAGTTGCGCAATCCCCGCCTCAAAGGAGACCCGGGTGCGGGTGGAGGGCTTGTCGAAAATCATAGCTACGGTTTTGCCCTTGAGGGACGCCGGGTCCCGCTGCTCTTTATGCAGAGCCTTGAGTTCCCTAGCCCGGGCCAGGAGGGTAACGATCTCTTCCCGGCTCAAATCCAGAATAGTCAACAGGTGCCGGGTCATGGAAATACCGCCTGTAGAGATACTCCCAGGATAGCCAGGCCTTTGTCTAGTTCCTGGGGGCTCACCACCAAGGGCGGGAGCAGCCGGATGACATTGCCCTGGGTGCAGTTGATGAGCAGACCCCGCTCCCGGCAGGCAGTGATCACGTCCGCACCTTGCTGGGTCAGCTCTAGGCCCCACATAAGGCCCAAGCCCCGGACTTCCTTAACAATAGGGAACTGGGCCTGAAAATCTGCGAGCTTCGCCCGGAGAAATTCACCTTTCTCCCGCACCGAGGCCAGAAACTCCGGCTGGCTCAGAAGGCCTACTGCGGTCTTAGCCGCCGCGGCCACCACCGGCCCCGCCCCGAAGGTGCTGGCGTGGGTGCCGGGGACAAAGGCCGAGGCTACCTCTTCGGTGGCCAAAAGCGCCCCCATGGGCAGGCCGTTGGCCAAGCCTTTGGCCAGAGTCATGACGTCAGGCGTGATGCCAAAATTTTCATAGGCAAAGAGCTTGCCGGTGCGGCCCAGGCCGGCCTGAATTTCATCCAGGATCAGCAACAGACCCCTATCATCGCACAATTGCCGCAAGCCTTTGAGATAATCGGGCGAGGGCAGATTGACGCCGCCTTCACCCTGGACGGGCTCCAGCATGACGGCGCACACGGTTTCATCCACGGCCTTGGCCACCGCGTCCAGGTCGTTAAAGGGCACAAAGCTGAAACCCGGTAGCAAGGGGTCGAACCCCTGCCAGAACTTGGGCTGGCCCGTGGCGGAAAGCGCGCCCAGAGTGCGGCCGTGGAAGGAGTTTTCCATGCTGATGATCCGGTGCCGCCCTTCCCCGAACCGCTCACGGGAATAGCGCCGCACCAGCTTGATGGCTCCTTCGTTAACTTCCGCCCCGGAATTGGCAAAAAAGACCCGGTCCGCAAAGGACAGGTGCACCAGCGCTTCGGCCAGCTCCACCATGGGGGTGGTGTAGTAGATGTTGGAGACGTGGACCAACTGGGTCAGTTGGCTTGCTGCGGCCTTGGCGATTTCCGGATGGGCATGCCCCAGATTGCACACTGCCAACCCCGCCAAAAAGTCCAGATATTCCCGGCCGGCATCGTCCCAGACCCGGCAGCCCTCGCCTTTCACCAGCACCAGCGGCTGCCGGCCGTAGGTGTTCATTACTACTTTGTTTGAACGATTAATCCAATTGTTGTTCATGATTCCACTCTCAGGTTATTAGCTATCAGCTTTCAGCCATCAGCAGTCAGCAAAAGAAAAACAGACTGTAGGCTACGTTTTGCGCATTGTCTGGTGCGTAAGACGCACCCTACGTTACTATTTCCGTGCCGATACCGGTATCGGTAAAGATCTCCAGGAGGACCGCGTGCAGGGCGCGGCCGTCCAGGATATGGGCCTTGCCCACGCCATTCGCCACCGCATCCAGGCAGCAGTTGACCTTGGGGATCATGCCGCCTTTGATGGCGCCCGTGTCCATCATGGCCAGGGCCACGTCCCGGTTCAGGGACGAGACCAGATGGCCGTCAACGTCCAAGACCCCGGCCACATCGGTGAGCAAAATGAGCTTAACCGCACCCATGGCCTTAGCCACTGCGCCTGCCACCAGGTCGGCGTTGATGTTATAGGTTTCCCCGGCTTCCCCCACCCCCACCGGCGCCACCACCGGGATGAAATGGTGATCCTGGAGGGTGCGGAGCAGGGCGCTGTTGACCCCTACTACCTCACCCACCAGCCCGATGTCGATGATCTCCGGGGGCTCGTCCTCACGGGGGCGGTAGTAATGGAGTTTTTTGGCCATGAGCAACCTGCCGTCCTTGCCGCTTAAGCCCACGGCGTTGCCACCGGCGGCGTTGATCAGATTGACGATCTCTTTATTGACCTTACCCGCCAGGACCATCTCCACCACATCCATGGTGCTCTCGTCGGTGACCCGGAGGCCGTCCACAAACCGGGTGGGGATGTTCATCTTGGCCAAGACCTGGCCGATCTGGGGACCACCGCCGTGCACCACCACCGGGTGGATGCCCAGGTATTGCAGGAGCGTCATATCCCGGGCGAACGCGGCTTTAAGTTCCGGTTCGGTCATGGCCGCGCCGCCGTACTTGATGACCAGGGTCTGCCCCTGGAAGCGGCGCATATAGGGCAAGGCCTCAAGTAATACTTCCGCTTTTTTTACCCATTCATTCGTCATGGATTTTGGTGATCTCCCTAATGAAGAATGGCCTTGGGCGAAAAAGGGAAAAGGGCAAAAGGCGAAAAGGAAAAAAGCTCGTTAAATTGTGCTCTTCCTTTTCCCCTCTTCGCCTTTTCGCCTTTTCCCCCTTTTTACAAAATGTACCGGCTCAAATCTTCGTCTTCGATGAGCGCGGCCAGGCGCTCCCGGACGTAGGCGTCGGTGATGGTGATTTCCTGGGCCGCCAGGTCCGGGGCCGTAAAGGAAATCTCCTCCAGCAGTTTCTCCATCACCGTATGGAGACGCCGGGCTCCGATATTTTCGGTCCGGTCGTTCACCTGGGTCGCCAGGGCGGCGAGTTCCTTGATGGCCTTGAGCGTGAATGTGAGCCGGATGCCTTCCGTGTTCATCAGGGCCTGATACTGCTTGATCAGGGCGTTTTCCGGCTCGGTTAAGATACGTTCAAAATCCTCGGCCCCCAGGGATTGGAGTTCCACCCGGATGGGGAAGCGGCCCTGCATCTCCGGGATCAAATCCGACGGCTTGGACAGGTGAAACGCCCCGGACGCGATGAACAGGATGTGATCGGTGTGCAACATGCCGTATTTGCTGTTGACCGTGGTGCCTTCCACGATGGGCAATAGGTCACGCTGCACCCCTTCCCGGGAGACGTCGGGTCCCCGGGTCTGGTCCCGGCCTACGATCTTGTCTATCTCATCCAAAAAGATAATGCCGTTTTGCTCCACCTTGCGCCGGGCCTCTTCCACCACCCGGTCCATGTCGATGAGGCGGCTAGCTTCCTCCTGGAGCAGGTATTCCCGGGCCTCCGAGACCTTGACTTTGCGCTGCTTGGTTTTGCCGGGAAAGAGGTTGCCCAGCATATCTTTGAAGTTAAAGTCCATTTCTTCTATGCCCGCGGCAGAGAAGATTTCCACCACCGGGGTGGTACGCTGGCTGACTTCCAGTTCCACGAAGCGGTCCTCCAGGCGTCCGGCCCGGAGCATGGACTTGAGCTTTTCCCGGGTTTTGTCACTTTCACCTTCGCCCTCGCCTTCCCCTTCCCCTGGCTGGTTTGGGGTCGAGCCGGGGAGCAGCATATCCAGCAGGCGTTCTTCCACCGCCTCCACGGCCTTGGCCTGGACCTTGTCCCGCTCTTCGGTCTTGACCATGGTGACGGCCAGTTCCATCAGGTCACGGACCATGGATTCCACGTCCCGGCCCACGTAGCCGACCTCGGTGAACTTGGAGGCCTCGATCTTGAGGAAGGGGGACGCGGTCAGTTTGGCCAATCTACGGGCGATCTCGGTCTTGCCCACGCCAGTGGGGCCGATCATGATGATGTTTTTGGGCGCGATTTCGTCCCGCAGGGCCTCGGGGACTTGTTGACGCCGCCAGCGGTTGCGCAGCGCGATAGCCACGGCGCGCTTGGCGTCCTTCTGGCCCACGATATATTTGTCCAACTCCGCCACGGTCTCCTTAGGAGTCAGGTGATCCCCGGAGACGGGGAGAAATTTCAGCAATTCCATGTTTGCAAGTCCCTTAAGCTATCTGCGTTCATCGGCGGTTATCGGCGGTTTAAAAATTAACCGCCGATGCACACCGGTAGACGCGGATTATAATTCCTCAATCACGATCTCACTATTGGTATAGACACACAATGACGCGGCGATGGACATGGCCTCCTGGCAAATCTCCACAGGACCCAGAGTGGTGTGGGTCATGAGGGCCCGGGCCGCGGCCAGGGCGAAGGAGCCGCCGGAGCCGATGGCCATGACGTCTTCGTCGGGCTCGATGACGTCGCCAGTCCCGGAGACCAGAAAGGCCGCGGTGCCGTCTACAGTCAGGAGCAAGGCCTCCAGGCGCCGCAGAATCTTGTCGGTGCGCCAGTCCTTGGCCAGCTCCACCACGGAGCGGGTGAGGTTGCCCTGGTGTTTCTCCAGCTTGGCTTCCAGGCGCTCGAATAGGGTGAGGGCGTCGGCCGTGGACCCCGCGAAGCCCACCAGGATCTTGCCGTGATAGAGCCTCCGGACCTTCTTGGCATGGTGTTTCATCACCATGTCGCCCATGGTCACCTGGCCATCGCCGGCCAGGGCAACTTTATCGCCCCGGCGGACCATTAAGATGGTGGTGCCGCGGAACTTTGTATCGCTATGGTTCATGCTATCCTTGTCTCGTTATTCTCGTTCCCAAGTTGCACTTGGGAACGGATTGAGGAGCCAAGCTTAGCTTGGCCCTCGAAGCAGAGCTTCGAGGAAATTTGGTTCCCAAGCTCAGCTTGGGAACCAGGTGAAGGTGCGCAGTGCGCACCCTACACGGCGGGCACGAAGGCCCGCTCCACCGATCCTCTTCGCCTTTTAACCTTTTCCCCGTTTCGCCCTTATTTACTCCGGGGATGGGCCTTGTCGTATTCTTCCATCAAATAATCCAGGTTCAAATGAGTATATCGCCCGGTTGTGGAGATCGAGGCATGGCCCAGCAACTCCTGGACGGCCCGCAGATCGGCCTGGCCCTCTAAAAGATGGGTGGCGAAGCTGTGGCGCAGGCCGTGGGGCGTCAACCCTTGGGAAAGCCCTGATTTGCCCACCCACTTGGCCACGAGCCGGGCAACGCCCCGGGTGGAGAGGCGACCCCCCCGGGAATTGACAAACAGGGCGGTTTCGTCCCCGGTGCCCTGCTGCGTAAGAAACCGCTGCCGCAGGGGCAGATAGGCCGACAGCGCCGCTTTGGCCGGCTCGCCCAGGAAGGCCAGGCGTTCCTTGCTACCTTTGCCCCAGACCCGGAGGATGCCCGGCTTCAGGTCGACGTCTTCCAGGCTGAGGCCGGCGAGTTCCGAGAGGCGGAGCCCTCCGCTGTAAAATACCTCAAGGACGGCTTTATCCCGGCAGGCCCCGAAGTCATCGCCCTTGGGTTCGCTCAACAGATGAAAGGTCTCGTCCACGCTCAGATAGTGGGGCAGAGGCTTTTCCAGCTTGGGGCTGGGGGCCAGTTTGGCCGGGTTCTGGGTCAAGACGCCGAGGCGTTGCAGGTATTTGAAAAAGGTGCGCAGCGCCGAGAGCTTGCGGGCTACCGTGGTCTTGCGGTTGATCTTGAGGGCCGTGGCCAGAAAGGCCCGTAAGTCCCGATAAGTCACTTGCTTAAGTTCGGCGTCTTGCCGCTCCCGGGCGTAAAACTCTAGAAATTGGGTGAGGTCGAGGCGGTAGTTTCTTAAGGTATGGGGCGACATCTGCCGCTCCACCTTGAGGTACCGCAAAAAGTCTTCCAGATGACTAAAGCCGTCCACCGCCATGGAATCCTTGGGAAAACCTGCCCCATTCTCCCTTTAACCCATTTAAAAGATAGATATTATCATGAAGTGTCCGCAATGCCAAAGATTATCAAGGATAGAATGAGACCGGAGGACTGCAATGAGATTGAATGGGGCTGTAGGCTGAGGTCGCATTTATCACTGGAGCCAGAAAAATAACTCTACTCACCCCCACCCCAGCCCTCCCCCATCACGGGGGAGGGAGGAAAGGGACAATGCATTTCGTGCTCCGATCAATAGAAAAAGCGTCTCGGCTGTAAAGCGCAGGTTTTTGTAAGAGACTGCGGCTACCCAAATTGACCAGTAGTCCAGGGAAAAGTCTTTAATTGACTTATGTGCAATAATTGGAGCTTGCGCAGAAGAATACTAAAGTTATACACTTATAAAAGTATCAGGGAGATTCATAAATCCCCTCTGCCGATTTTCTTTGATTACCTTTACGAGGAGTTTTGGATATGGAAAAATGTTCCCACGGAGCCGATCCCAAGTCCTGCGGCGAAGACCCCAAGTCTTGCCAGGGCTGCGATCCGGCTCATCATGAGCCCGACAAAGACCAGGAAGAACGGGAACTGGCCCGCACCCTAAAGCAGATTCGCCACAAACTGGTGGTGATGAGCGGCAAGGGCGGCGTGGGCAAAAGCAGTGTGGCCGTCAGCCTGGCCCTGGCCCTGGCCCGCCGGGGCAAAAAGGTGGGGTTGATGGATGTGGACCTCCACGGCCCCAACGTTTTAAGGATGCTGGGCCTGAAGCAGCCTATGGATTTAACCCATGCCCAGTTTGATCTGCCCCCGGACCTCTTTGACACCCTCCGGGTCATCTCCATCGAAGTTTTGATGCGCGACCGGGACATGGCGGTGATCTGGCGGGGTCCCTTAAAACACCAGCTCATCCGCCAGTTCCTCAGCGAAGTGCAGTGGGGAAATCTGGATTACCTGGTGGTGGATTCGCCCCCGGGGACCGGGGATGAGCCCATGAGCGTGGCCCAGACTATCCCCGACGCCGTAGCCATCGTCGTCACCACCCCCCAGGAAATTTCCCTGGCGGATGTGCGGAAGTCACTGAATTTCTGCGAAAAGATCAACATGAAGGTAGTGGGCATCGTAGAGAACATGAGCGGCTACGCCTGTCCCCATTGCGGCAAGGACCTGCCCCTGTTCAAGAGCGGCGGCGGCTTAAAGACCGCCCAAGCCGCCAAGGTTCCCTTCCTGGGAGCCCTGCCGTTCGACCCCGCGGTGGTGGAGGCCTCGGATCAGGGAAAACTTATGCAGGTGAAGGAGGCCGACAGCCCCTTCTTCCAGGCCCTGAAACCCATCGTGGAATACATCCTGGAGACCCTGCCCGCGACGCCGGCGGTTACTCGGGAGCCTGGGGTTATGAAGTTCGCCCTGCCGGTGGAAGACGGCAAACTGACGGACAAGTTCGGCCATGCCTCCCACTTTGCCATCTTTAAGGTCAAAGACGGCGCCATCGGGCCTAAGGAACTCATCCCCAGCCCGCCCCACGAACCCGGGGGCATCCCCGAATGGCTGGATGACCTGGGAGTAACCCACATCATCGCCGGCACTCTGGGAGAAAAAGCCCAAGGGCTGCTGACCAAGAAAGGCATCGAAGTGGTGGCCGGCGCTCCCCTGGAGGCCCCGGAAGTATTGGTGGAGAAATACCTCAAGAAGACCCTCGCCACCAGCCCCCGGGAGCACCCGGCAAGTTGCGGCTGCGGGCAGGGGTAATACGACGTAAAAAGCTCCAGGCAGCCGCAGGCTTTGCTGTGAAAGTCCTGTAGGGGCGGGTTTAAAACCCTCCCCTACAAGCGGTGTCCAAGCGGAGCTTGGGCGGAAAGTAGCGTTCCCAAGTGCAAACTTGGGAACGAGGGCGCAAAAATTATGGAGCCGAGGCGAGGCCCTCGGCTCCACATTCTCCTTACTCCCTGACTGGAGCTTGTAGGGGAGCGGGCAGGCTCAGGTTAGAGAAATGACTTTGTCCGCCAGTTGCATGGAGGTCACGATATCCACCATGCTGGTGAGTTCACCTACCTGTTTCTTTTCCAGGAGATTGAAGGTCTTCAAGCAGGGGCCACAGACCAGGATGCCGAGCCCTTCATCGGCCAGGGCTTGAAGCTGGGGCAAAGCTTCCGACCCCTCTACGGCCAGTTTGACTCCCGAATTTAAGAGAACCAGGCGCCACAGGTCGCTCCCCATTTCCTTCATGGTCCTGATAAAATTGACCACGATTTTGCGTCCGAGTTCATCATCGCCCTTACCCAGACTGTCTGCGGCCAGTAGCACCAGGATCTTCTTAACGTCCTGCACGTCCTGAGCCGGGGCTTTGTGAACCGGGATTTCCCCGGTACAACAAGCCTGGCCCGCCAGTTCGCTTCGCATCGTCTCAGCCACGGTCGTTCTCCTTTTCCTCTCGCTTTTTACTCTTAAGACGATGGCGATCGGAAAAAGGATACAGTTAAGGGTTGGGCGGTTTCAGGAAAAGCTTGTAGCCACTAGGGGTTTCAGGCTGGCAGGTTAAGACATTCCTCTCATCCACTTCGAAGACACAGTGTTCCTCCAGCAGGGCCTTCAGTTTTTTCCGGGCCCGATGGAGCCTGATCTTGACGTTTTCCACGGTAATCTCCAGGATCTCGGCGATTTCCCGCTGGCTGAACTCGCTGATATCCGAGAGAATGATGACACTGCGGAGCGACTCGGGCAGATGGTTGACCAGGCCAAAGACACATTTGCGCATCTGGCCTTGTTCCAGTTCTTTCTGAGCCGTGGTGGCCATTGTTGGCTTTCCGGAGATTTCTTCCAGGCCCAGGTTGGCGGCTTTTCCTTGCTGGCGGAAATAATCCTGGCAGATATTGTAGGCAATCCTAAATATCCAGGCTTTCAGCTTGGTGGCATCCCTGACGTTTTCCAGGTTATTGTTGATTCTGATAAAGGTCTCCTGCACTAAGTCATCCGCCACCCACTCGTTTCTCACCGTATGCAGAATGAATTTTCTGACTCCCTGGTAATATTGATCGTAAATCTCCGTGAGGTGCATCTCTAAATCCCTGTCAACTCAGGAACCGCATTTCGGACTGCATTTATCGCTTGGCAAGGGGCAAGCATCCCCCTCCTGACCCGTTAAGCTTCTGACGCTATTCTTCATCAGCATGTTGATATTATTTTTAATTTTGTAGGCACATTCCACCGCCGCTTGAATATCCTCCGGGGCCAGGCCGCAGGCCTGGGCCTTCTGATAATAGTAGTCAAAGCAGGGAATACAGTTGGCCGCGACTGCCGCTCCCAGACAAACCAACAGCTGGGTTTTTTCTTCCATGGATCTTCCCCCTCCTGATTCTGCCGGATTATTACTGAGACGTTACAGCTCGACAAAAGGTTACTCGGGTACCTGTCACTTTCCCATCATCTGTTCCCTTTTTATCCCCACTCCAAGGTCAAGAGCAAGGCGTCTTCCTGGGTATCGTCGTAGTAGCGGGGACGGCGGCCCACTTCTTTAAATCCAAAAGATTCATACAGGGCGCGGGCCGCGAGGTTGGACGGCCGCACCTCCAGCCAGGCGATCTCGGCTCCCTGGGTCCGGGCCTGGGCCAGGCCTTCGGACAGCAAGCGCCGGGCGATGCCTTTACGACGATGGGCGGGGTGAACAGCCAGATTGAGAATGTGCATCTCGTCGAGCACGACCCAGAAAATGAGGTAGGCCCAGGTCTGCCAGGGTTGAGGAGAGGGAGGGCCGGCAACCAGCATAGAGCTGTTCCGGTGGGCCAATTCCGAAAGGAAGGACCACCGGGACCACGGGGTGGAAAAAGAGTGCGATTCGATGGCCCAGATGGCCGAGACATCCGCCAGGCCGGCCCGGCGGATGAGAAGCCCTGGGATCATTTTTTATGGAGAACCTCGCTGGCAACGGTGATCCCTTTCTGACCGGATTGCTTCAGGGCCAGGGCTACCTCTCGCAGGTCATTCTTATCCCGGAGTTGCGCCAGTTTCATGAGCATGGGCAGATTGACGCCGGTGATGACTTCCACCTTGCCCTCTTGCAGGAAAGACAGAGTGAGGTTAGAGGGGGTGCCCCCCAGCATGTCGGTGAGGATGACCACGCCGCTGCCGTTATTCACCTGGGACAGGCCGCGCTGGATCTGCTGGCGGGAGACCTCGGGGGCCGCGTTGGGGTCCAGGGACACGGCCACGATTTTCTCCTGCCGCCCCAGGATCAGGTCCCAGACGCTGGTAAGCGCCTCGGCCAGTTCCTTATGAGTGACGATTAAGATTCCAATCATAACTAATCTCCTGAGGACCGCGGCATATCGCGATGGGTAAGGGTGAACGGATAATTGTCCCGATTCAGATGTTGCCCCAGGGCACTGGCGATGACCACTGAGCGGTGCTGCCCTCCGGTACAGCCGATGGCAAAAGTGAGGTGGGTCTTGCCTTCTTCCTGGAAGCGGGGCAGTAAAAAATCCACAAAGGTGAACAGGTGCTCGAGAAAAGCCTGCGTTTCAGGCTTTTCCAGGACATACTCCCGGACCCCGGGATTTTCGCCGGTTAACGGCTGCAACTCGTCGACAAAATAGGGGTTGGGTAGGAACCGCACATCCAACACCATGTCAGCTTCCGGAGGAATGCCCTTCTTGTAAGCAAATGAAATGAGATGGAGCCGCATTCTCTGGCGAGGCAAGAGCTCGGAGTACTCATCCTTGATCAACTCCCGCAGTTGATGGGGGTTATAGTGGGAGCTGTCGATGATACGGTGGGCCAGTTGGCGCAAGCCTGCCAGGGAATTACGTTCCTGATTCAGAGCCTGGATGATGGTGTCATGGTCCGCCAGGGGGTGCTGACGCCGGGTTTGAGAAAACCGCCGGATCAACGTGCCTTCTTCCGCCTCCAGAAAGATAATGTGGAGATGGTAGCCCTGGTCCTCCAGCCCTTTAAAGACCTGGGCGTAATTCTGGATGAAGCCTTCGGTACGAACATCCATGACCAGGGCGATCTTGCGTCCATTCTGAATAGCCGGCGACTGCATCTGAAGGAAAGGGGGAAGCAGGCTCAGGGGTAAGTTGTCGACGCAAAAATAGCCGATATCTTCCAGGGCGCGCAGTACCGTGCTCTTCCCCGAACCGGAAAGCCCGGTAAGGATCAAAACGGCAAAAGGGGACAGGTGTTGTGAGCTCGATTCCTGGTGCGGACCGGATGCCTGGGTCATGTTTGCCGGATCTATTCTTTTAGATGACCTGCATGATTCTTATCGGCAGTTAGAAAAGATAGCGTGAGACCTGAGATTAAAATTCCGCATCGCGCTCGGCGATCAAGCGGTAAATTTCGTCGGCCCCCTCGGCCTTCATCAGGTTGTCCCTAAACGGCTGGCTCATAAGCATCCGGGAGATCTTGGCCAATGCCTTAAGATGGATACCGGCAGAATTAGCCGGAGCCAGAAGCATGAAAAAAATTTGGGAAGGCTTGCCGTCCATGGAGTCGAAGTCAACTCCTTTGAGGCTGCGGCCGAAGCATAACAAGAGCTTGGAGAGTTGGGGGAGCTTGCCGTGGGGGATGGCGATGTTATCGCCGATGCCGGTACTCCCCAGGCGCTCCCGGTCCAGCAGCACATCCATCACAGTTTGGAGAGAAAGCCCATCGGACCCCGGCGCCAGAGCCTTGGCCAACTCCTCCAGTACGCCCTTTTTGTTGGTGGCCTGCAAATTGGGTAAGATGCAATTTGGGGCCAGGAGGTCAATAATTTTCATGCTGCTCCCCAATGCTCTATCCCAGGTCGGGTTCGACCAGGACAAAGGTGCCATCCTGGCGCCGATATAAGATATGCAAACTGCCGCTGGTCACATTGGTGAAGACCAACAGGTCATCTTTGCCGCTTTGCATGAGTTCCACCGCATCCGTCAGTTGGAGGGCCGGGACCTCAACGCGTTTACGCCGCAGGGCCGGTAAAGCCGGAGCTTCCTCGGTTTCGGCTTCGGCCGCGGCAGCGACAGTTGACCTGCTCCGGTCGCCCTTGGGGCCCTTCAGCTTATCCCGAACTTTTTTCAACTGCAAATCGATCTTGTCCATTACCAGATCGATTGCGGCGTACATGTCCGTGTTCTCTTCTTTGCCTTTGATGATCCGCCCATTATTGTCTATGGTAACATCCGCCAGGTGGCGAAATTTTTCCAGCCCCAGCACCACATGGGCCTCTACCGGTCCGTCCAGATAGCGGGTGAATTTATTCAACCGGTCCGTCACATAGTTTTTCAAGGCCTCAGAGGGTTCAATCTGTCTGAAAGTCACGGAAATCTGCATTATTGCCTCCCAAAGGGTTATGCCAAAGGCCCAACATTAAGGGGCGAGATTTTCTGGCTGGCTCTTCCGCCGGTACACGGGTTTCTTGCGTTTACTGGAAGATAACACCCCCAGCATGCCGCGATATTTGGCCACGGTGCGCCGGGCAATGATCACATCCTGACGGCGGAGCATATCGGCAATCTCCTGATCGCTCAAGGGGTTCTCAGGGTCCTCGGATTGCACCATTTGGCGTATCTTTTCCTTGACGGACTCCGAGGCTATCTGGTCACCCAAAGACATGTTGATGGCGCTGTTGAAGAAGAACTTAAGATCAAAGACGCCCTGGGGAGTGTATACATATTTGTTGGTGGTGACCCGGCTGATGGTAGATTCGTGCATCTGCACATCTTCCGCCACCTGGCGCAGGGTCAAAGGTTTCAGATGGGACAGGCCATGATCCAGAAACTCCCGCTGGAACCCCACGATGCTTTCCGTCACCCGGTACAAGGTCTTTTGGCGTTGGTGGATGCTGCGAATAAACCAAAGGGCGTTATCCAGGTGCTTTTGAATATAACTCTTGACCGAGTCCGGAAGTTTGTCGGGACCCCGCAGGGCCTCCAGATAATACGAGTTAACCCGCAACTTGGGCAGACCGTCGTCATTCAAACGGATGACGTATTCATTGCCCACTTTTTCCACGTGGACGTCGGGGTTGATGTAGTCTGCCTCTTCGGAGTCAAACCCCCGGCCGGGCTTGGGCTCCAGGTTGGCGATGAGATCACCGGCCTCAACCACCTGCTCCAGGGGCACCTTCAGGTCCCGGGCGATGGCATGGTAATTCTTATTGCCCAGGTTGTTCAGATGGCGGTCAACAATATCCAGTACCAGGGGATCGGCGACACCCAGCAACTTGAGCTGCAATTGCAAACATTCTTGCAGGGTCCGGGCTGCCACCCCCGGCGGGTCGAAGGTTTGGACGATCTCCAGGACCTGCTCTACCCTGGCCGGGTCGATCCCCCCCATCTCGGCAGCAATCTCCTCGGCCGTGACCCTAAGATAACCGTCTTTGTCTATGTTGCCGATGATCAACAGCCCGATGGTTTCGCCTTCCTCATCCAGATCCAGTTTGGCCATCTGGAGCTGCCAGATAAGGTGAGATCTCAGCGTGCTCTTTTCCGCATTGAGGGATTCAAACGGCAGGGCTTCCCGTTCTTCGTGCTCGCCTACGGGGGTGGGCATGAGGCGATCTTTCAGGAAGCTGTCCCAATCCCACTCTTCCGAGGCGGATTTGCTTTCTTCGGGTTTAATCTCCTCCGGGGTCGGTTCGCCATCGGCAAGATTCCCCAGCCCTAACTCATCCTCTCCTGCGACTTTTTCTTCTTCAAACTGATCATC
Source organism: Desulfobaccales bacterium (assembly GCA_041648175.1). Lineage (NCBI taxonomy): Bacteria > Pseudomonadati > Thermodesulfobacteriota > Desulfobaccia > Desulfobaccales > Desulfobaccales bacterium. The sequence continues at coordinate 163,994 of JBAZPO010000008.1, forward strand.
TTCCAGGACCGGGTTGGTTTCCAGGGCCTGGGTGATTTCACCCACCAACTCCATGCGCGACAGTTGCAGCAGCTTAATGGCCTGCTGCAATTTCTGCGTCATGATGAGGGATTGGGTGAGCTTTAAACTCTGTCTAATTTCCAAGGCCATCTGGTCGCCTTATGGACATACCCTTCGTTTTGGGGACCCTAACTGCCGCGGCCACCGAAATCATTATAACTTAAAGGTCTCGCCCAAGTAAATTCTTTTGGCCAACTCACTTTGAACCAACTGCGAAGGCGACCCTTCTTCCAGGATCACGCCTTCATTGAGAATATAAGCCCGGTCGCACACCCCTAGAGCTTCCCGAACATTATGATCAGAAATCAGAACACCCAGGCCTCTATCCCTTAACTCCCTGATAATATTTTGTATATCGGTAACTGCCAGGGGGTCGATACCGGCAAAGGGTTCATCCAGGATGATAAAGTGGGGGGCGGTGACCAGGGCGCGGCTGATCTCCACCCGGCGCCGTTCGCCGCCGGACAAAGCTGAGGCTTTCTGATGAGCCAGATGGCTAATCCGCAGATCTGACAACAGCTTTTCCAGCCTTTCCTGACGAATATGCAAATCTGGTTCCAAAGTTTCCAGGATCGCCATGATATTTTCGGCCACCGTGAGCTTGCGAAACACGGAAGCCTCCTGGGGCAGGTATTGCAGCCCCATCCGGGCCCGACGATAAATGGGCAGGAGGGAAATGTCCTCGCCGTCCAGGTAAATCTTGCCGCCGTCCGGTTGCAACAGCCCCAATATCATGAAAAAGGTGCTGGTTTTTCCGGCTCCATTGGGACCCAGGAGTCCCACCACCTCGCCGCTCTTCACTTCCAGGGAGACGTGGTCCACTACCGTGTGGCCATCATAACTCTTGGCCAGCGATTCCAGAGTGAGGCGGTGCATATTCTAAGGTTGGCGTCCCTTCGTGGTCTTAGGGCTAAAAGGCAGGTTGGTTTTACCTTCGGGGCTCCCCTTGGAGTAGAGCAAGGCTTCCACACGGCGCTGGGGTGAACTTTCCACCAGCACCTTATTGGTCTTGAGGTTGAAAACGATCCGTTCCCCCTTCAGGGTATTTTCGGCCTGCCATAACTGGGGGTTGCCCCGGAGCACCACCTCATCTTTGTCCTTATAGTAAATGGCCTCGTCGCCGGTGGCCACCCGGTCCGCCTGTACGAAACGCACCTGGCCCTTGGCCACGATGCGGTCGATTTTGCCGGCTCCCAAATCCCCCAACGGCGACTGCTCCGCGGGTTCCTGAGGCGGCTTGGCCGCAGCTTTGGGCTTGGCCGGTTCCTTCTTCAAATAGACCAGCAATTTATCGGAGTATAAGGTGGATTCACCGTACAGGGATTTTACCTGGCCGCTGAAAATGATAACCCCTTCTTTCTGATCGGCCTCCAGGCGGGTGGCGGTGATGCGCAGCGGTATTTCTTTCTCCGTGGCCGGGGGTTTGGGCGGAGCGCCATAACCCAGGGACAAATCCATGAGGCACACCAGGAGGAATCCGGCGGATATCAAAAAACGGTGGGGCTTCACGGCTTGACCCTCCAATCCCGGACCTTTAATTCGGTGAGGCGGTGCTGAGCCATAATGAGCTTTTTTGCGGCCAGTTCCACCCGCAACTCCTTGCCTTCCACCCTTAGGCTCGGTTCCATGATCACCACATCCTGGGGCGCGAGCAGGACCCGCTCGTCGGGGAGATAGGTGGCTTCAATGGTCTCAATCGTCAGATCGCCGCGTCGCATCTCGACATGTCCCTTCAGGGTCAAGACCCGGGTTTTGGTATTGAACAGGCCATCATCGGCTTTGACCCGGATGTCTTCGCCGGGACCGAAGAATTCCACCCGCACGCCGCTGATGCTGACCGTAGCCAGGTCCGGATGAAAATCCGCCTTCTTGGCCTCCAGGACCCAGCGCTTGTCGCCTTCATGAATCTCGGTAAGGGAGAGGCCCTCCATCCGAGGAGTCTTAACCTGGGCGGGTTTGGGAGGCGGCGGCGGCGGTTTATTGCCGAAGAGTCCCCAGGCGCCCAGTCCTAATACTATTACGGTTCCCAGTACCCAGAGCCACCTTTTGCGGCTCCAGGTTGACGGTCCCCTGCCTACCATATTTTTCATGCCAAATTCAGCGCTTTTTCCTTGAATTATATTAGGGGTGAGGGAGCGTGTAAAGGTATATCTGGCCGCGCCAAGGGCCTGTTCGGGAACCAGCAGAAAAATGTGGGACAACTATCACGGGGTTTCCGGTGCTTACATTTTACGGCCCCAGCCACGGGCTCAGGAGTTCTGCCCACTTGCCCCGGGCCTTCAGGAGCAAATCGCAGACTTCGCGGACCGCGCCGGTGCCGCCCGGAAGTGAGGTGACCCAATGGGCCGCAGCCCTAACCTCCGGGACGGCATCGGCCACCGCCACTCCAAGCCCCACACGGTGGAACAGGGGCAGGTCCACCAGGTCGTCGCCCACTGCGGCCACCTCAGCCGGGGCCAGATTCAGGGCCGCCAGGAGTTCTTCCAAAATGGCGACTTTATCCCGGACGCCCTCATAGAAGCGGCTGATTCCCAGCTCCCGGGCCCGGTGAAACGCGGCGTCGGAGCGGCGGCCCGAGACCATCGCCACCTCGATGCCACCCCGCTGGGCCATCTTGATGCCGTGGCCGTCCCGGACGTGAAAGACCTTAAGAGTTTCGCCTTTGGCATCGAAATAGAGGCGCCCGTCAGTGAGAACCCCGTCGATGTCCAGGATCAGCAGGCGGATGGCTTGGGAGCGCTGCCATACTTCCGGGGGATAATCGTGAGAATTCATCTGATTCCTTTTCTGAACCTTTATATCCATTAAGCTGCAGGGCGGGTTTAAAACCCGTCCCTACATTGGTCGGAATAGCTGTAAATTGAGTTAACCCTGCTCTTGAATGGTACGATGTAGGGCCGCAAGTTTCCGCCACAAGGGTAGGACCTCGGACAATAGCAGGGAATTGGGACCGTCGCAGAGGGCCGCGTCGGGGTCGGGATGGACCTCCATGAATAGGGCATCCACCCCCGCGGCCACCCCGGCTCGGGCGAGCAGGGGGATATACTCCCGTTGGCCGCCGGAGCAGGTGCCCTGGCCGCCGGGCAACTGGACGCTGTGGGTTACGTCCAGGACCACGGGGCAGCCCAGGCCCCGCATAATGGGGAGGCTGCGAAAATCCACCACCAGGTTGTTATAGCCGAACGTGGCGCCCCGCTCGGTCAGGAGCACCCGCCGATTGCCGGCGGCAAAAACCTTGTCCACCGCCTGGCCCATGTCCCAGGGAGCCATAAACTGGCCTTTTTTGATATTTACCACCTTGCCGGTTTGCGCTGCGGCCACCAGCAGATCGGTCTGGCGGCAGAGAAAGGCCGGAATCTGGAGGACATCCAAGACTTCAGCCGCGGGCGCGACGTCCGCCACCTGATGCACGTCGGAGATCACCGGCAGACCCACTTCGTCTTTCACCCGGGCCAGGATTTCCAGGCCTTGTTGCAGGCCCGGCCCCCGAAAGGAGGTGACCGAGGTGCGATTGGCCTTATCGTAGGAGGATTTGAAGATCAGCGGCAGGTTAAGCTCCTGCGCATAGTCCTTCAAAGTCCGGGCGATGTGCAGGGTGGCGTCTGCGGACTCGATGACGCAGGGCCCGGCGATCATGACTAAATCGCCGTTTCCAACCATGAAATCAGAAATGAGAACTTTGCCGCTCATGGAATTTTAGAGGTCAGGGGTTTGGGGTCAGGAAAATCTTTCTCAAGGGGGTTCATTTCTTAAAATCATCAAAGAATTTTTCGTCTACGTCAAATGTGGTTCTTGGAATAAGACCGAGTTGCAGCTGCTCAAACATTTGTACCAGTACGTCTCCGTCCACTAATTCTATCGGTGGCGCTCCATCTCTCCGAGCCTCTTTCTTGGCTTCAAGAGTGAATGTTCCAGTGGTAATGATGATGCCTTTGTCGGCTCTCCCCATCATTGCTCCTCGGAAATCTCTTACCTGCGATGGGGTTACTGCCCCCTGATAGCGTTTACATTGGAACAGAACATTAAAACTCACAAAGGCATTCACCTGCAGAATACCTACGCCATCTATTCCTCCGTCACCTGTTTTTCCCGTAACAGCTACCTTCTGAAAACCGGATTCTCTCAATAATCTTTGGCTGAGGCGTTCAAATCCGCTAGGTGGCAGTGATTTAATGAGGTTTAATAAATTGGTTCGATGATCCGGAGGTTCAACTTCCTCTTCTAATTCCCCAGCGGGAGGTTTGCTTAGGTCTTTGGGTTTCTTCCCCTTTGTAAAACTCTTATGGACTGCTTTAAATATCCCAAAGGAATCAAAGGCCATGGCATCAGTGGATAGCCCTTTTTCAGTGAGGCTCCAGACGCCGCGTTTTGAAGAATCTATATAACCCGCGCTTGCTAAATAAAATCGAGCCCATTGAATTTGATTACGAACGCGTGATTGCCCACCTTTAAGTGTCACCTCTTGTTCTGATTCCGGTATGCCCATTTTTTCGATAACATGATCAATGACTTCAGCAGCTGTTCCTGATCCCCCTGTCTCTTGGAGGACTTCAATGATGGGCTTAAAGAAACGAACAAACTGAGACCCCTTATGATTGCTCATGTTGACACGTCCGCAATATCTATCTCCCTCATATCTCCCCGCCGGGGTGAGGCAGGCTGCGTTTGTATTCCAGGCAGGCCTTGATGTAGTCCCGGAACAGAGGGTGGGGGGCCAGGGGCCGGGACTTGAATTCCGGGTGGAACTGGCACCCCAGGAACCAGGGGTGGTCCCGCAATTCGATGATCTCCACTAACTCGCCGTTGGGGGAAGTGCCGCTGATGACCAGGCCGGCCTCCTTGAGCTGGTCCCGGTACTGGTTGTTAAACTCGTAACGGTGGCGATGCCGTTCCATGATCTTGGTTTCCGTATAGGCCGTCCCGGCCAGGGAGCCTTCCGTGAGGACGCAGGGGTAGCTTCCCAGACGCATGGTGCCGCCTTTGTCCGCGGCCTGGTCCCGGCGGATGATGGCGTCCTTGCGGTAATCATACCACTCCCGCATCAGGTAGATCACCGGGTGCTCGGCCTCGGGGAGGAACTCTTCGCTGGTAGCGCCGCTAATATTGGCCAAATGCCGGGCAAACTCCACCACCGCCAATTGCATGCCGAAGCAGATGCCGAAATAGGGGATTTTCTGTTCCCGGGCGTAGCGGATAGCCAGGATCTTGCCCTCCACCCCCCGAACCCCGAAGCCTCCGGGCACCAGGATCCCGTGGAGGTGGCCCAGGAGACCTTCGGCGCCTTCCCGCTCCACCCTTTCTGAGTCGATATAGGTCAACGCCACCTGGACTTCATTGGCCAGGCCGCCATGCACCAGGGCCTCGTGGAGGCTCTTGTAGGATTCCCGCAGGTCCACGTACTTGCCTACGATCCCGATTTCCACCCGGTCCTTGGGGTTTTTGATGCGGTCCACCAGTTTTTGCCAGACTTCCAGTCGGGGAGCCCGGGTCCAGATATTGAGGCTCTCAATGAGGCGCTCGTCCAGACCCTCCTGGTGAAACAATAAGGGAATTTCGTAAATGTTAGCCACATCCTGGGCGGTGATCACCGCACCCGGCTCGACATTACAGAAGAGGGCGATCTTGGCCTTGATGTCCTTACTGAGGATCTTTTCGGTACGGCACAGGAGGATATCGGGCTGGATACCGATGGAGCGCAATTCCTTGACGCTGTGTTGGGTCGGTTTGGTCTTGACCTCGCCTGCGGTTTTGATAAACGGCACCAGGGTCAGGTGAATGTAGCAGACGTTTTCTTTGCCCAGGTCGCCCTTGAGTTGGCGAATGGCCTCCAGGAAGGGCAGGCTCTCGATATCGCCCACGGTGCCGCCGATCTCGATGATGGCCACATCCGCCGTGGGCGCGATCTTCATGATGGATTGCTTGATTTCGTCGGTGATATGGGGGATGACCTGGACGGTGCCGCCGAGGTAGTCCCCGCGCCGCTCCTTGGTAATGACGTTATAGTAGATGCGGCCCGAAGTGAAGTTGTGCTCCTGGCCCAGGGTGACCCCGGTGTAACGCTCGTAATGCCCCAAATCCAGGTCGGTTTCCGCGCCGTCTTCGGTGACGTAAACCTCGCCGTGCTGGAAGGGGTTCATGGTGCCGGGGTCCACGTTGATATAGGGGTCCAGTTTTTGGAAAGTGACCCTCAGCCCCCGGGCTTCCAATAAGGCGCCAATAGCCGCCGCCGCCACCCCCTTGCCCAACGAGGACAGCACCCCACCCGTGATGAAAATGATTTTAGTTTTCACAAGTCCCTACATATACCTCCGTAACCTGGATGTCAAGATGGACCTGCCGCCCCTGAGAAAGTTTAAAGCGGAGCGGGAATTGCCGCCCGCGGCGAGTTGCGGAAGTGACCGGGAGGCCTGGCCAAAACGACCCCGCTTACTCATAGGAAAAGGGGGCGGTGGCGGCAAATTTGAGCAAAGAAGCGGCGATGATGATCCCGGCCGCAAGCAACAGCGCCACTATCAGAGGATAAGCGATGATCCGATACCGGGGATATTGCGCCAATTTCAACCGGAGCCAGGTAAAAGCCCGGGCAAACTCCTCGGAGAACAGGGCGATGAACACCAGAACGCCGGCATAGAAAAGGATTGTTCCGATCATGTCATCCCAGGATCACCCGGTGGGCGAAACCGGGCCTAATTCTTAGAACCCTGTTTTGGCAGTTTCAAATCCGGACAAATGATCCTGTGGTTTTAGTTATGCTATCATATTTTTGCTATAATTACTCTATGGATACCTGCCGATTTCACCCGGAGCGCGAGGCTAGCGTGCAGTGCCAGAAACATGAATTGGGGTACTGCCAGGAATGCCTGGACGCTTGCCGCGCCTGCACCGACCCCTGCTTGTACTGCAAGTTTCGCCCGGGCTGCGTCATCTGGGAACTCTGCCGCAAGGAAGCTAAAAAGCGCTGCAAGGAAGAGGTTGCCTTAAGCTAATCCTCTCCTTTGGTCTTCCCGCCGGAATATTGATTCCGTTTTTCTCTCCCCCAAAATAAACAGCAAAAATAGAAAGGGCTCATCCACCTTTTTGTACTTCTTGCATTTTTTGTAAGAGTCGGGAGACGTGCGGCAGGGCTTCAGCAGCTCTTTAAAGCTTTTTCAAGCGTTTTTGGAGTTGGCGTTGGAGTTTGGATAAGCGCCGGGCCGGCCCCTTTTTGTGGGTGCCTCGGGTGGCGGATGGGTCGGCCTCGCCCTCGTGGTCACGGGCGGCGGTTGGGTGAAGATAAGACAACTCAAATTGTCCGGCATGGATCCAGGAAGCCTTCACGTGTTCGGCGCACACCTGGATTTCCCGATCCGAGGTGACCACCAGGGCCCGCTCCCGTTCCTGGTGCAGCAACCGTTTGATGACTTCATCGGCCCGCTCCCCGCGACGGGAATAGATAATCAAAATGCCCTGATGTTGGTCCCGGCTTTCTTGCAGGTCGCCGTGCTGCCAGCCGTCAAAGACCACGGTAATCCGGTGGTGGGACCGACTTCGATACTGGGCCAACAACTCTAATAAGGCTTCCCGGCCGGCTTGCAGGTCCATGGCATCCAGGAGCTGCAACTGGGGAGATTGACGAATTACGTTATAGCCATCAACGATGAGATGCATGGTTATATAATACTAAAAATAAATAATGAGAAAGTTTACTGCAAAAATGTTGTTGTCAATAGTGTTTTTCTTTGCTATAGTACCTCCGGTTACGTTTTATTAACGTAAGGGGGAGGATGTGGACAATATGCGTAACTTTTTATACTTTCTGTGCGTGTTGCTCCTGGTGGTGGCAGGCGCAGGGTGCGGCGGGGGCTTGGGGAAGCCCGAAACCGCAACCCTGGAGACGCCGCTGCCAGATTATGAACAACAACAAACCACGCTTACGCCGGAACAAAAGTATATTGCGCAAGTGTTAACCAAGAAAGGGTACGACAGTAATCGCGATAAGCCCACGGTCATCGTCGTCCATAAGCTCAGCCGCAAACTCGTTATTTACCGGGGCCTGACCCCGCTCAAAACCTATCCCGTGGTCCTGGGAAATGATCCGTTAAACGATAAGTTATGCCAGGGAGATGCTTGTACCCCGGAAGGCGTGTATGGGGTCCGGGCCAAGTACCCTCATCCCAAGTGGGATAGTTTCATCTGGTTGGATTATCCCAACACGCAGAACTGGCTCAAGTTCGCCAAAGCCAAAAAGACTGGACGTATCCCTCCGGAGGCGGACATCGGTGGCCAAGTCGGCATTCACGGAACTGAAGACCCGTCCCGAAACATTACCGGACAAAACTGGACCAAAGGGTGCATCTCTTTACTTAACAAAGATCTGGAAGAGATCTACCCCATGGTGAATGATAAAACTCTGGTCATTATCACCAGGCAATAACTTAATCAGCGCGGTTGTCAGCCTCCGGCCGACGGCCACCTGAGGGGACCACCAGGCAGACCACGGGGTCTGCCTTTTTTGTGCCCATAGTCCGTGGCGCTGTGCAGACGCAGGCTGAGGCCTACAGCTGCCCAAAATAGAAGGCAGCTTTTCCCTGGCTTTGTCCCTGACAAAGAGAGGGGCGGTGTGCTGTGCATCCGCCCCTCCCGAATCACTGGCAGTATTCCTCCCGAAAGCTTTACGGGGTTATTTCGGAACTTCCACCGTCAGGTAGAGGGTGCGGCCCATACGTTTCATCAGGAACCGGGCCACACTGCCTTTCTTCACCTTGGCAACGGCTGCCATATATTCTTTGACCGAGCTGACCACGATACCGCCCACTTCCAGGACCAGGTCTCCGGCGCGGATACCGGCCTCAGCCGCCGGGCTCCCGGACTCAACCTGGACGACCACCACCCCCTTATTGTCCCGGAGGCGGAACTGCCGGGCCAGGTTCGGATCCAGGTTCTGGACCTCCAAGCCCAAGGGAGTTTTTTCACCCCCGCTCTCCTCCTTGTCCTGGGCCTGTTGTGCTTCGGTGAGTTCCACGATGGTCAGGCTCAAGGTTTTCTCCTTGCCTTCCCGCAGGACCTTGAGGGTGACCTTGGATCCCGGCGCGGTATCCGCAACCATCCGGGGCAGTTCATTCATTTCATGGATGGCGTAGCCATTAAACTCAATGATAATATCACCCCGTTCGATACCGGCTTTTTGGGCCGGGGAGCCGGGGTTGACATCGGCCACCAGGGCGCCTTTCGGTTCAGCCATGCCGAAGGATTTAGCCAATTCCGGGGTGACATTCTGGACCTGAACCCCGATCATCCCCCGGATCACTTTGCCCTTGGTCTCCAATTGGGGAATAACGGACTTGGCGATATTGCTGGGGGTGGCAAAACCGATGCCCTGGCCGCTGGCCAGGATCGCGGTGGCGATGCCGATCACCTCGCCTTTGAGGTTGAGGAGTGGTCCGCCGCTGTTTCCCGGGTTGATGGAAGCGTCGGTCTGGAGGAAATTGTCATAAGGGCCGGCACCGATCACCCGGCCTTTGGCGCTGATTATTCCCTGGGTGACGGTATGGCCCAGTCCAAAGGGGTTGCCCACGGCCAAAACCCAATCTCCCACCTGAATAGCGTCGGAATCTCCCAGCTTAGTAAACGGCAGGTCCGCGGGAGGATTGACGATCTGGATCAGGGCCAGGTCAGTCTTGGGGTCCCGCCCCTTGATGGTGGCCTGGTATTCTTTGCCGCCCACCAATATGACCTTGATCTTTTCCGCGCCTTCCACCACGTGGTTATTGGTCACGACATAGCCTTTGGGGTCAATGATAAAGCCGGAACCCAGACTGCGGGCCTTGTAGCTCTTGGGCATTTCCCCGAAAAACTTATCAAAGAAATCGCGGAAATCCCGGAAGGGCCCCTCAGGACCGAAGGGGCCTTCTGGTCCCATTCCCGGTCCCTGTGGTCCTTGCGGCCCCGGTTTCTGTCCCGGGCGCCTCTGGCCCTGGCCGAAAAATTCCGGCATCTGGTTCTTGACTACTTTTTCCGTGCTGATATTGACCACAGCGCCCGAGACTTCTTTGGCCAGCTTGGCGAAGGTATCCGGGGCCAGGTAGGTGGGAGCTTGGGCTTGGGTCGGAACTGGCGCTGGCGCTTGAGCCCATGACGGCTGCGTCGTCGGACTTAAGGGTCCCAGACCCAACAAGGTCCCAACCAAGATCAGACTAATTATGAGACTGCGCTTTTTCATCTTTCTTCTCCTCTTGCTTCTGGCTGGGCGCTGGACCCGGCAGGGACGTCATGGCAGACTTTTTCCCCACGATAACCAGGAGATATTTGTCGGGGTGGATATACTTGTCGGCAACCTGCTGAATATCAGCGGGCGTTAAGTGCTGGATGAGTTCCGGATAGCGCCAGGGGTAGTCCAGACCAAGGCCGTAGACCTCCACATAACCCAAGAGCCCGGCGCGTTTGGACATGGAGTCCATCTTCCGGGAAAAACTGCCCACCAGGTAAGACTTGGCGTCTTTTAACTCCTCGGCCGTCACCGCCTGGGTCTTGATGCGGTTCAGTTGCGCCACCACCTGGTTGATGGCCTCAGCCGCGCTGGCGTTTTTGGTTTCCAGGGCCACGGCAAAGGGGCCGGGTTCCAACCCCGGAGAAAAAGCACTGGAGACGCTGTAAGCCAACCCCCGATTAACCCGAATATCGTCCATCAACCGGGAGGAAAAACCTCCGCCGCCTAGGATGTAATTCATCACCTGGAAGGCGTAAAAATCCGGATTGTTGCGGGTAATCCCCAGGCTACCCAGGACGATATTGGCCTGGCTGATATCTTTATCGATTATTACTTCCTGGCGTTGCGTCAGGGGCGGAATAGGCGGCAGCTTGGACGATGGGATCGGGATCGCGGTCCAGGCCCCGAAGGTCTTAGTCACCCACTGGCGAGCCTCATCCAAGGTCAAGTCCCCCACCAGAGAAAGCACAGCATTATTGGGGCGATAGTATTGCCGGTGAAAGTCCACCAAGTCGTTGCGCGTGATGGCCGACAGTCCCTGGACAGTGCCCCGGACAGGATGGCCGTATGGAAAAGAACCATAGAGGTTTTTGGCGAAGGCTCGCGAGGCTACCACCATGGGCTCATCTTCTTCGCTCGCCAGCGCCGCCTTAAACTGGCTCACTTTCCGCTGCATCTCCGCCACCGGAAAGGTGGGGTTCAGCAAAATATCCTTCAACAGGTCCAGGGCCGGCCCTAAATCCTTTTTTAACACGGTCAGACTCACCGTGGCGAAATCATCGCCTCCGGCCGCCGAGAGGTGCGCCCCCATAAAATCCAGTTCTTCGGCAATTTTGGCCGAATCGCGGGATTTGGTGCCGTTGAGTAGGAGAGAGGCCGTCAGGTTGGCCAGACCCTCTTTCCCCGGAGGTTCTTCCAGCGTCCCCGCCTTGATAATGAGTTCCAGGGTCACCAGAGGGAGTTCGCTCTGCTGGGAAAAGAGCCACACCAGATTATTGGGCAGTTTCTCCCGGGTTCCCAGCACCGGGGTCTGAAGCGCCGCGAACGCCGCACTGCTTAAAAGGAAAACTCCGATAACTACCCAGGTAAAGCGTTTGAGCACTTTTTTCACCATGGCAAATGCGCCTGATAGAGTAAGCCCGAGCTAGCGCCCGGGATTTAGCGAATCTCTTGTCCCGGTCGAAAACGGCCGGTCGGAGCCTTAGCGGTCTTAATGGGCACCAGAATCCCCACGGTCTTGCTATCGGCCACCAAATATTTTTTGGCCACGTCTCGGATCTGCTCACTGGTCACTTGTTGAATCTTGGGCACGAATTCTTTGAGCAGCGTCCAACGAGCCACGGTCTCGGTCCTCCCCAAAAGCATAGCCCGGTAAAAGATGGAATCCATGGCCATATAAAAGGAAGCGGCCACTTGATTTTTGGCCTTCTGGAGTTCCTTGGCCCCCACCAACTCGGTTTGTATCCGCTTGATTTGGGCCTCCAAGGCTGCCTCAAGCTGGGCCACAGTCTTCCCCGGCATGGGTTGGCCGTAAAGGAAAAACAGAAAGGGGTCGGTGGTGTCGAAATCATAATCCGCCCCGGCCTCCAGGGCCAGTTTCTGCTGGTACACCAGGTCGTGATATAAACGGGAGCTGCGGCCCTGGGAGAGAATCCGGACCAGCAACTCCAGAGGATAGGCGTCGGCGCTCTCCCAGTTGGGGACGTGATAGTTTATGAGGACAGAAGGAAACTGCGCCTCCCGATGCACCTCCACCCGGGTCGGGCCGTAATGCTTGGGTTCCTTGGCGGTCACCTTGGGGGGCTCCGGCCCCGCCGGCAATTTGCCGAAAGTCGCTTCGATCTGGGCCAGCGCGTCTTTGGGGTCGATATCGCCCACCACTACCAGGGTACAGTTATTGGGCAGATAGTAACGATGGTAGTAATTCTGGTAATCTTCCAGGGAGATGCTCTCGATGTCGTTGAGCCAACCGATCACCGGCCACTGATAGGGATGGGCTTTGAACGTCGCGGCCATGGCGGCTTCCTGCATGAAGCTGCCGGGATCGTCTTCGGTGCGCATGCGCCGCTCTTCGATAACCACCTTTTTTTCGAGATCGAAGGCCTTTTGATCCACATTGATGTCTCGCATGCGGTCCGCTTCCATCTCCAGCCAATGCCGCAACTGGTCCTTGGGGCCAGTTTCAAAGTAGGCGGTATAATTCCTGGAGGTAAAGGCGTTATCCGTGCCGCCCACCTTTTGCACCTCCTTGGAGAAATACTTGGGATCGTATTTGGCCGTGCCTTTGAACATCAGGTGCTCGCACAGATGCGAGAGGCCGGTCTTGCCCAGACATTCATTGCGGGAGCCCACCCGATACCAAACCTGGAGGGTGATAATGGGGGCCCGAGGTTCACGCAAGAGCAGCACCTTAAGGCCATTGCCCAGTTTATGTTCCACTACCTTGTTAAAAAGATTGCCATCCTCGGCCGCTTTTAAGGGGAGGGCGCTCAAGCCTAGCCAACAGACGGCCACGAGGGCCATCAGCAGCCTAAGTCCAACCCGGCCGGCGCCGCCAAATTTCAGACGTTCTGTGGTGAAAATCATAAGGATTCTGTCTTTAGAGTAGTGTAAGGGTCAGAAAATAAATTGTGCATAATTATTAACTTAACCTAAATTCTCCCCGGATAGATTTCAAGGGAGCCTTGCAAAGATTATCCCGGCCCGGCGGGGTGTCGCCCGTCTGGCCCGGCCAGGGCTGCGGCTTTGGGCCGGGGCGTCCAGACCGCAAAGGTGATCAGGGCCGCGAGGCTTGCGCCGGACAGATCCAGAAGGACATCATAACCGCTGCCTCCCCGGAACTTGGTAAAGCTCTGGTGGGCCTCGTCGGTCATGGACACCAGGAGGCAAAGTCCCAAGGCATAAAGAAAAGAGCGTCCCGGATCGGCGCTCAGATGTCCCCGAAAAGCCCGGAACCAGAGAAAGTACATCAGGCCGTAAGCCAGAACATGGCCGGTTTTTCGGAGATAAAAATTGACCATATTAATCTGGGCCGGTTTCAGGACCACGAACCAATCCAGGAGCAATTTCAGCAGCCCAAGGCTTTTCTGAGCCGAGCCTACATCTCCCGACATGACGAGGATTGCCAGGGCCCAGAGGATAGGGGGCAGCCAATAATGCAAAAAGTATGGGTCCCGCCAAAAAATCTTCAACGGCGCAGTTCCCTTTTGGAGAGTTCAAAGTTCAAGGTTAAAAGTTAAAAAACTCGACTTGCCTTAAACCTTGAACCTTGAACCAAATACCCCCTCAAGCTGCCGAAGCCCCCTGGCAGTAATGAAGTTAGCCTTAAGATTCATTAGACTCACTTTCTCAGGATTTTATTAAGGAAGTGATAAACGTAATTCAGGCAGCAAAGATAAGAGATTGATATTCATCGTAAAATATCTAACTATAAAATTGCTTCTAAAAATCGGCCAATGGCCCGACCGCGGCGGCAACCCTCCCTTTATCCCAGGATTGCCTCTACAAAAGCCTCGGCGTCAAAGGGGCGCAGATCTTCCATGGCCTCTCCCACCCCGATGAAGAGCAGCGGTATGCCGGTCTCATGGACAACCGCCAGGGCCACACCCCCCTTGGCGGTGCCGTCCATTTTGGTGAGGATAAGGCCAGTGACCCCCACGGCTTCATGAAATAACCGGGCCTGATTCAAGGCATTCTGCCCGGTGGTGGCGTCCAGGACGAGGAGCACCTCATGAGGCGCGCCGGGAATTTTCTTGGCCGCGGTACGGTGAATCTTTTTCAACTCCTCCATCAAGTTGACTTTGGTGTGGAGCCGACCAGCGGTGTCCACATAAACCGTATCCACGCCCCGGGCTACAGCTGCGGCCAGGCCATCGAAGACCACTGCAGCGGGGTCGGCCCCGGTCTTTTGTTTGACCACCGGAGCGCCCACGCGCTCCCCCCAAATTTCCAACTGCTCCACCGCCGCGGCCCGGAAAGTATCCCCGGCCACCAGCATGGGGGTCAGCCCCAGGTGGCGGTCCCGGTAGGCCAGCTTGGCCAGGCTGGTAGTTTTGCCCACCCCATTGACTCCCACCAGCAGCACCACTCGGGGATGGGCGCTCACTTCCTGAAGGGCCGGGGCCGTGAGCAGGGCGAACATCTCGGCCTTGAGCGCGGCTTTGAGCTTTTCCACATCCGCCAGTTCCCGGCGCTTTAATTTGTCCTGTAACGCCTGGATCAGAAAGAGGCTGGTGTCGACTCCCAGGTCGGCGGTAATCAGCAATTCTTCAAGTTCATCTAAAAGTTCGGCGTCGACAACCTTGCGACCCCTGAATAGCCGGTCCAGCCTGCCGCTGAAGGCTTCCCGGGTCCGGTGCAGCCGTTCCCGGAGGCGCGAAAAGCGCTTGCGGCGAACCACTTCGTTCACTTCCCCGGGAAGTTCCAGGTCCTCGGCTGCTTGAATTTCGGGAGCCACTTCCGCCGCGAGGGTCTCTTGGGAGATCGGTTTCCCGGCTTCGGGGGTGGCTGGGAGGGGCGACAATATGTCGACTTCTGGGGACGTGAGGGGTTCGGGAGGAATCTCGCCAGAAAGTTCGAGCGGGGAGACCGTTTCCTCCGGCGCTAGGACTTCCTCCTGCACTTCCCGGCGCCAGCGGCGAAAAAAGCCGCGGCGTGCAGGCGTAGACTCAGTCTCGGCTGCCACTTCAGGTTCAAAAAGAGAAACCTCCGGGGCCTTAAGTTCGGGCTCCCCGATCGCCTCGGTCCCGGCTTCGGATAATTCCACAGGAGCCTCGGGCTCCGGCGCAGTCTCCTCCACGGGAGCTGCTTCGAGCTCCTCCTCCTGGTCTTTATCCTTGCCTTTGCGGCGGAACCAGCGGCGCATCGCTAGGCCGTGGTAATTTTAGAGAAGTCGGCCATCTTCAGGAAGGTCTGGCTGATGCGGACCAGCAGAGCCAGACGGTTGCGGCGCAGCTTAGGATCCTCAGCCATCACCAGGACCTTATCGAAAAAGCAGTCCACCGGTCCCCTGAGTCTGGCCAAAACCCCGCAGACCTCGGAATAATCCCGTTGCTCCAAGGCCTGAGTCACTTGCTCCTCCATCACTTTCGTGGATTGATAGAGAATGTTCTCTTCCCCATGTTCGAAAAGGGCGGAGTTCACCTCGCCGGGCTCGGCCGCCTGGGCAATATTGATGACCCGTTTAAAGGCCAGGGCCAGGGAAGGAAACTCCGGGTTCTGGCGGAACTCGTGCAGGGCTCGCACCTTGTCCGCCGCGTCCACCACATCCCGCCAGCCCGCGGCCAGAACCGCAGTGATGGTTTCGTGCTCAAAACCTTCCGTCAAAAGGAGATGCTGCAGCCGGGTCTGGAAGAAGTCCAGGACCTCCAGGGCCGTATCCGCCATATTGCGGCTGATTTTGCCCTTGAGAAGTTCAAGCGCTGCGGCCACGGCTGCCGCCAGATCCAGGTGCAGTTCCTGACTGCGGACAATGCGGATGACGGCCAGGGCATGGCGCCTGAGACCATAAGGGTCGGCGGTCCCTGTGGGGCTCAAGCCCACCCCGAAGCAGCCGCAGATAGTGTCCAGGCGGTCCGCCAGACTTACCAGGGCGCCGATCCGATCCTTAGGCAGCTCATCATCGGCATGACGCGGCAGGTAATGGGTGAACAGGGCCTCCGCCACTTCCGGAGCCTCACCGGACAGTTTGGCGTACTGACGGCCCATGACCCCTTGCAGGCTGGGGAATTCCCCCACCATTTCCGTGGTGATGTCGGCCTTGCACAGGGTGGCGGCTCGCTTGACCTGGTCCGTAAGTTCCGGGGCCAGTTGCGCCGCGAGTGCCGCGGCCAGTTCCCGGAAGCGCTCCATCTTCTCATAAGAGGTTCCCAGGAGAGAGTGAAACATTACGCCTTTCAGGGCGTCCACCCGGTTGGCCAGGGGCACCTTGGCGTCTTCCTGGTAGAAGAACATGGCGTCGGAAAGCCGGGCCCGGATGACGCGTTCGTGGCCCTGGCGCACCACGTTGGGGTCCCGGGTCAGGGTGTTATTCACCGCAATGAAATGAGGCAGCAAACGGCCGTCTTGCCCTCTCAAGGAGAAATAGCGCTGGTGCTCCCGCATGGAGGTAATGAGGACCTCGTCGGGCAGGGCCAGAAATTTGTCCTCAAAATTTCCCACCACCACGGAAGGATATTCCACCAGGAAGGTGTTTTCCTCCAGCAGCCCGGGATTGGCCACCACCTCGCCCTTAACCCCGGCGGCGGCCTGAGTCAACTCCTGCTCCAGCAAAGCCCGGCGCGCGGCCGGGTCCACGATGACGTTGGCCGCTTTGAGGGCCGCAACATAGGCCTGACCATCGGCCACCTCCACGGCCTGGGGAGCTAAAAAGCGATGCCCCCGGGTATCGCCACCGCTGGTCACATCTCCCAGCGCAAAAGGCACCACCGCGCCGCCGTAGCGGGCCAAAATCCAGTGGATGGGCCGGGCAAAGGTAATGGTCTCGGCGCCCCAGTGCATGGATTTGGGGAAACTCAGCCCCAAAATAAATCCCGGCAGCAGCTCCGGCAGGCGCTCCGCGGTGGGCCGCCCGGTGGTGCTCTTCTTTATCGCCAGATAGACGCCCCGAGGGGTGTCCACTTCGATGAGGTCGCTTACCGCCACACCTTGCTTCTTGGCAAAACCCTGGGCCGCAGGCGTGGGCTTGCCAGCCGCGTCAAAAGCAACGGCTTTTGGGGGGCCGATTTCCTCGGTTGCGACCTCGGCCTGGGCCTCGGCTAGCTCCCGGGCCACCAGGGCCAAACGTCTGGGGGTGCCATAGGTGAGGATCTCTCCCACACCGATGCGCTCGGCGTCCAACAGCTTGCGGAAAGAGGCAGCCATCTCCTCCAACGCCGGCGGGAGAAAACGGGCCGGGATCTCTTCAGTGCCAATCTCCAATAACAATTCTTTCGCCATGGTGATCCTCGTGTGACTTAAGCGATAGCTGGAAGTTACTTTTTCAGCAACGGAAAGCCCATTTCTTCCCGTTGTTTCAGATAGCCTTCGGCGCAGAGGCGGGCCAGTTGCCGCACCCGGCCGATGAGGCTGCTGCGCTCGGCCACGCTGATGGCGCCCCGGGCATTCAGAAGATTAAAAGTATGGGAACATTTCAGGCAGTAATCGTAGGCCGGTAGCACCAGGTTCAGGCCGATAATGCGCAAGGCTTCGACTTCGTACATATCGAAAAGGCGAAAGAGCATATCCACGTCGGCTTGCTCGAAATTATAGATGGAGTGCTCCACTTCGCCCCGATGGTGCACGTCGCCGTATTTGACGCCTTTAGTCCATTCCAGGTCGTAGACGCTGGCCTTTTTCTGGATATACATGGCGATGCGCTCCGGGCCGTAGGTCAACTCGACGCTCACCGGGTACAGGTCGATGGAGCCCGCCTGTTGGAAGTAGGTGAACTGGGTGATTTCCATGCCGTCCAGCCACACCTCCCAGCCGAGACCCCAGGCTCCCAGGGTGGGGGACTCCCAGTCGTCTTCCACAAAGCGGATATCATGGTCCAGGGGATCGAGCCCCAGGGCCCGCAAGCTATCGAGATAGAGTTCCTGGATATTTTTCGGAGAGGGTTTCAGGATCACCTGGTACTGGTAGTAATGTTGCAGGCGGTTGGGGTTCTCGCCGTAGCGCCCGTCAGTGGGCCGACGG
This sequence comes from Desulfobaccales bacterium, assembly GCA_041648175.1. Taxonomy (NCBI): domain Bacteria; kingdom Pseudomonadati; phylum Thermodesulfobacteriota; class Desulfobaccia; order Desulfobaccales; species Desulfobaccales bacterium. The sequence continues at coordinate 182,193 of JBAZPO010000008.1, forward strand.
CTCGGCTCCACATAGGCCACGTTCCAGGGTTCCGGCCCCAGGACCCGAAGCAGGGTGGCGGGGTTAAAGGTGCCGGCCCCGACCTCGATGTCGTACGGTTGTTGGATGACGCAGCCCCGGTCGGCCCAGAAGCGCTGCAGGGTCATCAACAGTTCCTGAAAAGTCATCCCGCCTCTCCTTTAAGGAAAAAATATCTGTACAATCTAACGTGTTAGACTCCATCTTGTCAAGGTTTTCACCGGGAGCCCCCGAGCGCCGAGGCCGGCATTTTTCATGCCCTGAAGAGACGTGCTCCCCGATAGCTGCCTGAAGAACTCACTGGGGAAGGGGGAGGAATGATCAAGATAAAGTCCAGCTTTTTTTGGCCGGAGCTTTTTCCGCTCTTGACGCGGCGTGCATCGCAGGTTATATGAGAACTATCACCCTACAGGCACGTAGCTCAGGGGGAGAGCACTACCTTGACGCGGTAGGGGTCAGGGGTTCAAATCCCCTCGTGCCTACCAGATATATCAAGGGGTTACGGTCGAGGCCGTAACCCCTTTTTGCTTTTATCGTTTATTTGTAACACGGTGGGGGATGAGATAACCTGGTCGGGACGGGCGGATTCGAACCGCCGGCTTCCTGCTCCCAAAGCAGGCGCGCTAACCAGGCTGCGCTACGTCCCGAAGTTTTCGGTTGTGCCTTTTCGTGGGGTTTACTCTAAAAATCACCTTCAAGGCTCTCCATAACCTGCCTTAACCCCTGATCTTCAACCTGCAAATATTTCTCCGTGGTCTGCTTGTTTTGGTGCCGAAGTAAGCGGCTCACTTTCGCCATGCTCCATTTCTTCTCATCGAACAGTCGGGAGGCCACATAGTGCCGGATAGCGTGAAAGCCGTAGAGCTGCACTCCGGCCTGGGCGCAAATAGTCCGCATGATCTTGGGGCGGCGGTTATATCGTCCCCCGGTGACTCGGTTATAGAACACCCATTCGTCTTGTTTCCGGCCCTGCCAGAGTCCCCACAGCGTATCATAAAGCACTTGGTTCATAAAGATGATATCTGATTCCCATTCCCCCCCCATGCGCTTCCTGGTCCAAAGAATGACCGTCCGGTCGGTAAAGTTCACATCTGACCATCTCAGGCGCAAGGCTTCATCCAGGCGTGCCAGGGTGTGGTACAGCACCAGGATAAAGGGCCGGTATTCCCCTGCGGCCAGGATGATCTTGCTCATTTCCTCTTGCGTAGGGATTTCCCGGTGGTACTTTGGCTCCGGCATTTTTTCCAGCCAATCACAGAGGTTTTCCGGTATAAGGCGGCGGCGATAGGCCCAATGGAACAGGGCGCAGAGGTCTTTGCGATGACGGTTATAATTGATGTTCCCCTGTCGGGTCTTGAGATAGGATTCGATAATAGGGATGGTGATTTTTTCGGCCGGCAGGGTCCCGCAGTGCTCTAAGAATTGCCGGTAGACGCTGGCTTTGTATTTGTAGGTTTTCGGGACGAACTTTCTTTCGGCATAATCCAGATAAAGGTTGGCCAATTCTTTAAAGTCCATGCCTTCCGGGGTCTTGGGCTTCTTGACTTCCTTCCGCTTTTCCTCTCGGGCGGTCCTGGCCTCCCCCTTGGTTTTGTAGCCGTAGCCGGTGAACCGTTCCTTGTTGTGCTCGAACTCCCAGCGCCACAGCCCCGTCCTGTTGTCTCTGAATAAACTCATGTACCGCTCCCAACTCCCAGCGCCAGCCGCGGGCGCCTGGAATCCTGATCCCACACACGCGATAATACCTGTCAACCGATCTGGGGTCAATACCCAGGTATTCAGCCAGGGTTTCGCGGGTCAAGAGTCGGGCGCTCTGGTCAATCATAATTTACAAGCTTTCGGCGGCTTGGGGGATGGTGGGGAGGTGATCAATACTGAGCCGCCTCATAACCCCGACCCTCACTGTCGCTCACAGTCGGCATCTGGCCGTCGGTCAAAAGAGAGATGAGCCATTCCTTATCGACCTTCCGGAAGTCAACGAAATTGGGGTAATTGACGATGAACTCCTTGATATTCGAGTCCTTGATAAACCACTCATCGCCACCTTGCTGCGGGGTCCTCAGCGTGCCCCGCTTTTTGGTCTGGAGATAACCCTTCTCGATCCAGCGAGTGACGGTCTTGGTATCCACTCCGAAGCACAGGGCCAGAGTGGTGGCCGGTTGGCCCTTGAGGTTCTGGGTAAAGCGCTGGCGCTTGCGTTTCAGGACGATACCAACCTCTGACCTGGTGTATCCTGCCGCCTTGAGGTGGCGCCGGATCACCGCCGGGCAGCAATGGGCTTTCTGCTCCAGGATGCGCAATTCCGGCTCCGTCCAGTTGGGCTCTTTCTTCTGGACCGCCACCAGGCCTTGAGCTTGAGCATATTTGGTGACTTTCCAGCGGGGTAGGTTGAGGCGTTGCGCCAGGTCCCGGATCTGGCCTTTACCGGTGCTCCCCTCATATGCCCGCTTGATCTGTTCGTGCATTAAGGGGGTGATGACATGACGCACCGGCTTGAGGGACCGCCCTGACAGGCCCTTGACCTTACAGATATTACAGCAGAACCGGGGCGGGCCTTGTTTTGCCGTCCGATAGGCGGTCTTGGGCTGCTGGCAGGTTTCGCAGATGAAGCCGTATCGGGGCATGGCTTACCTCAACTCGCCATTCGCCTGTAGTTTCGGTCGGTCGGCGATTTCTTTTGGCAGCCTGCCATGGAGATCCACACCGCATTGCAGGATGAGCTCCACCAGGCGGGGCTTCTTGGTAGCAGCCAATTGCTCCGGAGTCAAGGCAGTCGAAAAGCCAAGCTTAATCATCCCATCCTTAAACTCGGGAGTTTGCCAGAGGCCGGAGTCATGGACGATGAACCGCACCAGTTCCGCCTTGGTTTTCTTTTCCAGATATCCCTCGGTGACCTGGAACCTGGTCCAGTCGATATCCAGGAATTCGGCCAGGGCCTGGCGGTCGGCGTCGGTAAAGGAAATTTCGGAGCGGAAGCGGCCGGCACCATAGCCGGTCCCCAAAGCGATCTTGGCCAGAGCAATGGCCATCAGGAATTCGGCCTGCAGGCCGGATTGCGTCTTCACCAGCTCCAGGAGCCGGGGGAAAGAAAGATAGCCCGCGGTTTCCCATTCTGCTTTTTTCGGCGGTTCTACCCCCAACTGTTGACAGAACCAGGTGCTGAGCTCCCGGGTGGAATAGACAAAGGTGGCCAGGGCCAGTCGCAGGCGCCGCGGGTCCTGGCTATCCAGACGATCCATGAGCAGGGGGATTTCCTCTTTATAGAATTCCTGCCGGAAATATTCGCCATGCCAGTCGACCCGGGGAGTATCGGGATTGACCTTTGTGTCCTTCTGGTTGCCCTTCTTTTTCTGAGCTCCGGCCGCCTTCACTTCGGCATAGCAGGTGCTCTTTCCCAGACAGACCTGGCTCTTGGAAGAGTAAATACTTTCGCCATTCAGACGTATGATGGTGGCATAGTGTTGACAGGAAAGACACTTTTCGGCGGGTGGCGGAGAGTCTCCAAATGAAAAGGAGCCGGTCTGTTTGGTGTCATATTCACCAATCAAAGCAGTGCGAGTGCCGAATTTGTTGGCCTTGCTGGTAGCCCAATTCGCATCATGCCAGGCCTGCTGCTTTTTGTGGAAACATGCTTCATCGAGGCATTTGGTCTTTTCTTTTTCACCACCAAAAAGCCGGAGTTGGCAGTCGGTATTTTTAAGGCACGCCTTACATTCGGTTTTATCAAACCTGCCGGAGTGGAGAGGGATGGCCAACTGGTCAACTCTATCCTTTAACCGCCAGACGGGCAGGTCCTGGCTTTTTACCTGCCAGGTGGCCAGGTCCTTCATAAAGGAGGCAACCTTGTCATTATCACCCAAACGCAAGAGCTGCTCCATGTGGCCGACGTGCCAGGTGCCGGCGCGCCAGAGCTCCAGGGCTGCTTCCGGGAGCTCCAGAATTTTAAGGCGCTTGCGGATATAGCGGTCGGAGACGGAGAGCTTTTCCGAGAGAATCTTAACGGCCGACTCGCCGTAGCGCTCGCTGCAGGTCCGGAAGAACTCCGCCTCTTCGATATCGGAAAAACCTTCCCGCTGAAGATTTTCGATGCCCGAGGAGATCATGGCCTGCTCTTCGGTCATCTCCCGGATAAAAGTTTTAAGTGAAAAATGGGCCGCGTCGACCTTGGCAGCCAAAAGCTGCTTTGCGGCATAGCGCCGGTGGCCCCAGACCAGTTCGTACTTTATCGGGGGCCCGGCCTCGATCGGCCGCACCAGCGCAGGCGCCTGCTGGCCCTCGATCCTGATGCTTTCCGCCAGGTCCCTGACCTTCTCAGGGATCATCCGGGAAGGTGGGTTCCAGGGCGCCGGGCGGATCTGGTCGAGAGGTATTTCATGGACATGGTTGTCGCTGGGGCTCATGCGGCTAAATCCTCCGGAATTTCAATCTTGAAAAGACCCTGGCGCCCCTTGACCGGAAACGGCTCAATGGCCCGGACGTTTTCCAGTTTCCAGGCGTAGCGGCCAGAAGAAAAGTCGCCAAAGGTTGCTTCAAGTCCTATCCAATCGGTTTGATATTGAAATGTTGGAATGCAGGCTGTTAATTGAGCAATCGCAACGGCTTTACCAAAAGGAAGGAACCATGAAGGAATCCATTGTTGTAAATTGTCACCCGGCACACCGGCATCAAATAAAGGCTCAAGGGCTTTTACAAATTTAGGCTGAATTAATAGTTCTTTAAGAGCCTTTTCCGACAGGCCCCCTTGCGCAGCACAAATTAGCAGCGGCCCTCGGTAATCAGTTTTCCAAGACCGCGTTTCATACTGCTTGGCCCCGACCGCAATCAACGAGGCCCACGGCTGCCAAAGTGATAAAGCTTTGATTTTCAAACCATCTCCTTTTTCTCGGCCAGCCATTCAGTGGGTAGCGCGGCTCATTGCACCGCTCCCCAAAGCATCGGGTGTTTGGCATCCGGCACATTATGTATTTCCTGGTCAATGAGCCAGTGGGTTTTAATGATCATTTCCTCGGTCTGAGTGATTAACTGCCATCCGGTTAACACTTCCACCTGTTTCAATTTGGTAAATAACTTCTTGCGGATCTCCACCAGAAAAGGCCCGCAGCCGACCGTTCCATTGCGTCTGATCCGGGAGCGGTAAGCGGAGGTGTTGGCGGTGTTTACTAGAACCTCCTTGAAATCCTTCAAGGCGTTGTAGCGTTTAACATCATTGGTATGAAATCCGATCAGTTCCAGTTGGGTGGATTTTTGGAGCGGGCAGGCCCAGCAGCCA